>JAICHS010000277.1 GCA_025924775.1 Rhodanobacteraceae bacterium | reverse complement strand
GAATAGTGGTCATAGGCAACGCCGAAGTCGCGCAGGTCGGCGGTGTGCTGCTTCCATACCTGTTCGATCAGGGCCTCGGGGGTGATGCCTTCCTTTTCCGCGCGCAGCATGATCGAGGTGCCGTGCGAGTCGTCCGCGCATACGTAGTGCACCGTGTGCCCGGCCATCCGCATCGCGCGCACCCAGATGTCGGACTGCACGTGTTCGACGATGTGGCCCAGATGGATGCGTCCATTCGCATAGGGCAAGGCGCTGGTGACCAGGATTTCGCGGGGCATTGCTTGGGCTTGCAATCGAAAGACAATCACGGATTATCGCATGGCGGCGCGGCTCGCACCTTTGGCCCGGGGTAGGCGGGCACAGCGCGGCGACCGCCGTCTGGAACGACTGGACCGCCGCGGGCGGGTCCCGAGCGCTCGCGCGGGCGGCTGCGCGCCGCGGCGCCATGCAACGGCGCAGCAAACAGCTCACCCGAAGCTGGGCGCACGACTTTGGCGATCTCACGCGAAACTACTCCGCGCTCACCACCCCATGTAATGCCCGCCATTGATCGCAAGGTTCGCGCCGGTAACCCACGCGGCCTTGTCGTCGAGAAAGAACGTCACGGCGTAGGCGATTTCATCGGGTTCGCCCAGGCGTCCCAGCGGAATCTGCGCGACGATCTTGGCGCGTACTTCCTCCGGTACGGCCATCACCATGTCGGTGCCGATGTAGCCGGGCGAGACGGTGTTGACGGTGATGCCGAACTTGGCGTTTTCCTGCGCCAGCGAAATGGTGAAGCCGTGCATGCCGGCCTTCGCCGCCGCATAGTTGGCCTGGCCGTACTGGCCCTTCTGGCCGTTGATCGAGCTGATCTGCACGATGCGTCCCCATTTGCGCGCGCGCATGCCCTCGATGATCGGGCGGGTGACGTTGAAGCACGCGTTCAAGTTGGTGTTCACCACGTCCGTCCACTGCTCGTAGGTCATCTTGTGGAACGTGGTGTCGCGCGTGATGCCGGCGTTGTTGACCAGGATGTCGATGGGCCCGAGCTTGTCCTCGATTGCCTTGACCATCGCCTTGCAGGCCTCGGGGTCGGATACGTCGCCCTTGACGGTCAGCACCTCGATGCCCTTGTCCGCCATTTTCTTGCGCCAGGCTTTGGTTTTTTCCTCGTTGCGATAGTTGGTCGCAACCTTGATCCCCATCTTCGCCAGCCGTTCGACGATCGCGGTACCGATGCCGCCGGTACCCCCCGTTACCAGTGCCACGCGTGCGCTCATGACGGCTCCT
The DNA here is from genome assembly GCA_025924775.1 of Rhodanobacteraceae bacterium. GTDB lineage: Bacteria > Pseudomonadota > Gammaproteobacteria > Xanthomonadales > Rhodanobacteraceae > 66-474. Next base: position 2,467 of record JAICHS010000277.1, on the reverse strand, counting down.
TCTGGTGAATTGGTAAATCCATCCTACCGTCTGCCCCGAGCCGGGGGGAGACTGCGAAATGCACTTCGCAACCTGCTACGCTCGTCGGCTTTCACCGTCGATTTCCGTGGCCCAATGGCGCGCGCGCAGGGCCCCGGTGGCGATGGAATGGCCTCCGGGCGGCCGCCGGTTTTTCAGGCGCTGTCGCCGCTGGCTCGCGTGGCCAACCCACGCAGCGGCGTGGGGTCGAACCGCCGCGCGGCGTCGCGCAGCAGGGTTGCCACGCCCGACGCGGCAGGCACGGGCTGCCCCAGGAAGCGCAGTGCGCACACCAATGCCGCACGTGGGTCGTGCGCGTCCACGGCGGGCGCATCGTTGGATTTTGATAGTTTGCGACCCATCGCATCCACCGCCAACGGCAGGTGCAGGTAGGCGGGTGTCGGCAGGCCCAGTAGACGCTGCAGCAGGATCTGGCGTGGCGTGGAATCCAGCAGGTCGCAGCCACGCACCACTTCGGTGATGCCCTGGAAGGCATCGTCCACCACGCACGCCAGCTGGTAGCTCCACAGGCCGTCCGCGCGCCGCAGCACGAAATCGCCAACGGTGGTGCGCACGTTCTGCCGCTGGGGGCCCTGCAATTCGTCCTCGAAGGCGATGTCGAGGTCGGGCGCGCGCAGCCGCCACGCGGGCGGGCGATCGCTGCGGGGCGGTGCAAGGCAGTGTCCGTCCCGGTGCAGTTCGTGGTGGACGGCGCGCGCGGCGTCCAGGTCGCCACGGCTGCACCAGCAGGGGAAAGCGTGGCCGGCGTTGCGCAGCCGTTCCAGCGCGCCCATGTAGGCAGTCGCGCGCTGCGACTGGTACACGACGCTGTCGTCGGCTTCCAGACCAAGCCGGGCGAGGGCTGCGAGGATGGCTCGTGCGGAACCCGCCACTTCGCGTGGCGGATCGATGTCCTCGACGCGCAGCAACCAACTGCCACCGCGGTTGCGCGCGCACAACCAGCTGGCCAGCGCGGCCACCAGTGAACCGAAGTGCAGCTCGCCGGTGGGCGATGGCGCGAAGCGTCCGCGATAGCGCGCTGCGTGGTCTGGCAAGTGCAGGAAAGATCAGCCCGGTTGGTACCACGGATACAGGTTGTTTTCCCCGCTGTCTAGTCGTTTGGCGTCAAATGCCTTTGACGCTGCGATTGCCGGCGGACGATTGGAGCGGCCGGGACGGCCGGCCCGCGCCGTTTTGCGCGTCCGCGGTCCGCGGCTACCATGCAGCGGGCAACGCAACCCCGGGGACGCCATCCATGCAAACGATCAGTGGCCTGCCGAAACGTCGTGAACTGACGATCCGCGGCATCATCATCGGCATCGTCATCACCATCGTGTTCACCGCCGCGAACGTGTATTTCGGGTTGAAGGCGGGCTTGACGTTTTCCACGTCGATTCCCGCTGCCGTGATCTCGATGGCGATCCTGAAGGCGATGCGCGACGCCACCATCCAGGAAAACAACATCGTGCAGACGGTGGCTTCGGCCGCGGGCACGCTGTCGTCGATCATCTTCGTGCTGCCGGGCCTGGTGATCGTCGGCTACTGGAGCGGGTTTCCGTTCTGGGTTTCGGCCGGTATCTGCGCCACCGGCGGCATCCTGGGCGTGATGTACACCATCCCGCTGCGGCGGGCGCTGGTCACGGATTCCGACCTGCCGTATCCCGAGGGCGTGGCGTGCGCAGAGGTGCTGAAGGTTGGCGCGGGCGAAGCGGGCGGTGATGCGGCGGGAACAGTCGAAACGGGCGGTGCAGGGCTCAAGGCCGTGGTGTGGGGTTCGATCGTTTCCGCGGTTTTCTACATCATCGTGCAAACCAAGGTGTTTGCCGCCAGCGTCACCGACTACTTCCGCGTGGGCGGCGACAAGGGCGGTGCCACCGGGTTTGATTTCGGCCTGTCGTTCGCGCTGTTCGCGATCGGACACCTGGTCGGTTTGTGGGTGGGCGTCGCGATGCTGGTGGGCGCGCTGATCGGCTGGGCCTGGGCGGTGCCGTATTTCACGCACTTGCACTGGGCCGCGGGCGCGGCAGCCGACGTCGCGCAGGCGGGCTGGAGCAACTACGTGCGCTTCATCGGCGCCGGTACCATCGGCGTGGCCGCCATCTGGACGCTGGCGAAGCTGGTGAAGCCGCTGGCCAGCGGCCTGGCGGGTGCATTCCGGGCGGCGCGGGCGCGCAAGGCCGGCACGCTGGATAAACTGCCGCGCACTGAGCACGACATGCCGATCGGGATGGTCGGGCTGGTTTCACTCATCTGCATGGTGCCAATCGCGTTCCTGCTGTGGCACTTCGCAGTCAACAACGGCCTGGGTGACGTCACCTGGACCCTGGTGATCGGCGGCGTGGTGTTCGTGGTGTTGCTGAGCTTCCTGGTGTCGGCGGTGTGCGGTTACATGGCCGGCCTGATCGGGTCATCCAACAGTCCGCTCTCGGGCGTCGGCATCCTGGTGGTG
>JAICHS010000276.1 GCA_025924775.1 Rhodanobacteraceae bacterium | reverse complement strand
GGGTTGCCGCTCGCCAGCACGATCCGCATCGGAGAGGTTTCCATGCAGCTGCCCTCACCCCTTGCCCTCTCCCGCGTGCGGGAGAGGGGGAGCGAGCGTCGCGCTGCGCGCGACACCATCACTGATTGGAGCGGCCAGCGCCGCGCGCTGGGCTTCGATCAATTCGCCGATGCCCTTGTCGGCCAGTGCCAGCAGGGCATCCAGTTCTTCGCGGCGGAATGCGTGGCCCTCGGCGGTACCCTGCAGTTCGACGAAACCGCCGCCATCGTTCATCACCACGTTCATGTCGGTGTCGCAGTTGGAATCCTCGGCATAATCGAGGTCCAGCACCGGCGCGCCATGGAAGACCCCCACCGACACCGCCGCGATCGCACCGTGGATCGGGTTGCGTTTCAGGGCGCCGCGTTGCAGCAGCACGTTCACCGCGTCCACCAGCGCGACGTAGGCGCCGGTGATGGATGCGCAGCGGGTACCGCCGTCGGCCTGCAGCACGTCGCAGTCCAGCGTGATCACGCGTTCGCCCAGCGCTGCGCGATCTACGCAGGCGCGCAGCGAGCGGCCGATCAGGCGCTGGATTTCCATGGTGCGCCCGCCCTGGCCACCGCGTGCGGCTTCGCGCTGCGTGCGTTCGGACGTGGCCCGCGGCAGCATGCCGTATTCGGCCGTGACCCAGCCTTGGCCCTTGCCGCGCAGCCACGGCGGCACGCGCTCCTCGACGCTGGCGGTGCACAGCACCCGGGTGCCTCCCATCCCGATCAGCACCGAACCTTCGGCGTGCCGGGTGAAGCCGCGCTGGATGCTGATGCTGCGCAACGCGTCGGAGGCGCGGCCGGAAGGGCGGGTAGTGGGCATCGAAATATTCCTGTTGCCAAGCCGCCAAGTCTATCAGCGCGACCGGACACGCCCGCGGCACGCGCTGCCGCCACGTGGCTCGCGATTGACTTTGGACGTCCATACGTCTAGTTTGAAAACCGCTGATGGTGCCGCGCCTGCATGGGTGGCTTGAAAGGGAATCCGGTGCGAAACCGGAACTGCCCCGCAGCGGTGAGTGGAAACGAGGTCCGCCAAGGCACTGGGCTTGCGCCCGGGAAGCGACGGACGGTAGGTGGGCTTCGGCCCGCGTCCACGAGTCCGAAAACCTGCCTCAGCCGGAAGGCGCGTGCCTTTCGTTCGACCTGGGATTTCCGCGGGGAAGTCATCCAGGGCCGCGCCGTGGTGGCCGCCTGATCCAGGGCAACGCATGGCCGGCCCGCTTCTCCCAGTATTCCGGTTCGCCCGCGGGGGCGAGGGTCGCCGTGAGCCGCTTGGCTTACGCGGCTTGCGCCTCCTGTTTGCAACCTGTGCAAAGGAGAAGCGGCATGGCTCAAGTCACCTGTCTGGGATTTCCGCGGATCGGCCGCCGGCGCGAATTGAAAGTGGCGTTGGAGAAATACTGGAAGGGCACGCTGGACGCGGCCGCGCTGCACGAGGTCGCGCGGAACTTGCGCCAAGCCCACTGGCAACTGCAGCGCGCGACAGGTGCGGACAGCATCCCGGTGAACGATTTTTCGCTGTACGACACCATGTTGGATACGGCATGGCTGTTCGGCGCGGTGCCCGAGCGCTACCAGCAGATCGCCGCGGCCGATCCGTTGGCGGGTTACTTCGCCAGCGCCCGTGGTTACCACGCGGACGGTCACGACCTGCACGCGCTGGAGATGACCAAGTGGTTCGACACGAACTACCACTACATCGTCCCGGAACTGCGGCGCGGTCAGATCTTCGCGCTGAGCGGCGACAAGCCCATCGCGGAATTCCTTGAAGCCAAGGCGCTCGGACTCGCGGCGCGCCCCGTGCTGCCCGGGCCGGTGACGTTCCTGCTGCTGGCGAAATGCGTCGATGGCAGCAACCGCTTCGACTTGCTGGATGGCCTGGTCGGCGCCTATGCGGACTTGCTCGGCAAGTTGCACGACGCCGGCGCCGAGTGGGTGCAACTGGACGAACCCTGCCTCGCGTTGGACCTGGACGACGCCACGCGCGCGGCGTACCGGCGCGCCTACGCGGCGTTGGCGCAGGCGCGCGGTCCACGGCGGCTCCTCGCAACCTATTTCGGCCCGCTGGATGACAACCTTGCAACGGCGGCGGCATTGCCGGTGGACGGCTTGCACGTGGACCTGGTGCGCGCACCCGACCAGCTGGACGCGGTGCTGGATGCGTTGCCGGCCGAACGCGTGCTGTCGCTGGGCGTGGTCGATGGCCGCAACGTGTGGCGCTCGGACCTGGACACGGCGTTGGCCTTCGCGCGGCGCGCGGCCAAACGCCGCGGTGGCGACCAGCTGTGGCTGGCGCCTTCGTGCTCCCTGCTGCACGTGCCCTACGACGCCGCCGACGAGGATGCCCTGCAGCCCGACATCCGCGGCTGGCTCGCGTTCGCGCGGCAGAAGCTGGAGGAATTGCGGGTACTGGCCGACGCCCTGGCCGGCGATACCGCGGCGCGGGCCGCGATCGCGGCGGCGCGCGCGGCACTGGCGCAACGCCGCAGCTCACGGCTGGCGGTGAATCGCGCGGTGCGCCAGCGCATCGATGCGGTCACGCCGGAAATGTCGCGGCGGCATTCCACGTATCCGGAGCGCCATCGGCAGCAGGTCGCGGCGTTGCACCTGCCCCTGCTGCCGACCACCACCATCGGCTCGTTTCCGCAGACGCACGCGGTGCGCCAAGCGCGCGCCGCGCATCGCAGCGGCAAGCTGGGTGACGCCGAATACCGGAAGTTCCTCGAGGCAGAAACCGGGCGGGCCGTGCGTGAACAGGAGCAGCTGGGCCTCGACGTGCTGGTGCATGGCGAATTCGAGCGCAACGACATGGTCGAGTATTTCGGCGAGCAGCTCGATGGCTTCACCTTCACCCGGCACGGCTGGGTGCAGAGCTACGGCTCGCGCTGCGTCAAGCCGCCGATCATCTACGGTGACGTGGCGCGTCCGCACGCGATGACCGTGGACTGGCTGCGCTACGCGCAATCGCTCACCGACAAGCCCATGAAGGGCATGCTGACGGGCCCGGTCACCATCCTGAAGTGGTCGTTCGTGCGCGACGACCAGCCGCTGGCAGCGACCTGCCGGCAACTTGCATTGGCGCTGCGCGACGAAGTGTGCGATCTCGAGGCCGCCGGCATCCGCATCATCCAGATCGACGAGCCGGCGTTCCGCGAGGCGCTGCCGTTGCGCCGCAGCGAGCGCAAGGCGTACCTGGCGTGGGCGGTGGCCTGCTTCCGGCTGGCGGTCTCGGGTGTGCGCGATGCCACCCAGATCCACACGCACATGTGCTACTCGGAATTCGGCGACATCATCGAGGCGGTCGCGGCGATGGATGCCGACGTGATCTCGATGGAAACCTCGCGCTCGCGGATGGAGCTGCTGGATGCGTTCGCGCAGTTCCACTACCCGAACGAGATCGGCCCGGGCGTGTACGACATCCATTCACCGCGCGTGCCCGAAGTTGCCGAGATGACCGACCTGCTGCAGCGCGCGCGCAAGGTGCTGCAGCCGCAGCAGATCTGGGTGAACCCCGATTGCGGCCTGAAGACCCGCGACTGGCCGGAAGTGAAGGCGGCGCTCGGGCGGATGGTCGAGGCCGCCAGGGCCATGCGCGCGGAGGTCGCGGGCGCCGCGTAGCTGTCGGCGCACGGCGCGACGGTTTACCATCGCCGTTTCGACGGCGATGGGGAATCGGCATGATCCGCAGCATGACCGCGTACGCGAACACCGAGG
>JAICHS010000275.1 GCA_025924775.1 Rhodanobacteraceae bacterium | reverse complement strand
GTGCTCGACCCGCAGGCAGCCGAAGCGGTCGTTGATGCGATGCAGGCCTTCCAGCAGCATGTCGCGCCGGCGCGGCATGTCGCCCAGGGCTTCGCGCACCGCCGCGAGTGCCGCGGGCTCCACCTGCCGGCCCTTGGGTTGCGCGCGCTTGCGCTTGCGGCGCCGCGTGAAGTCGCCACTTGCCACGTTGCCCGGAGCACTCATCGCACCACCCCTCGTCCAAGGTCGACGCCGGACCGCAGTATGCGAACCGGCCCATGTCAGGCTATAACAGGGTTCCAGTTATACGCGCGTGACCTGGGTCATTCCAGAGGCTTTCGCCGGAATGCATGGTGCGCGGACTTGGACTTTGGTCTATTCGGAAGGGCACACAGCCATGAATGAAGACACCCTCAACATGAGCATCCGCAAGTTCCTGAAGACGGTCGGCGTCACCTCGCAGCGCGAGCTGGAAAATGCCGTCCGCGCCGCCGTCGCCAGCGGCCGCATCAAGGGCAATGAGGCGTTCGGCATGCAGATGCGGTTGACCTGCGAATTGCTCGAGAAGCCGTTCGAGGTCGAAGGTACGCTGAAGCTCGAGTGACGCGGCGGCGTCACGCGACGTCAGCGCCATGGTGCGAAGGGTTCGACGCGCACCGGCTGGCCGATTGCGACTGGGCCGCTGTCCTCGGGCAGCACGATGAAGCAGTCGGCGCCACTCATGACGCGCGTGACTCCGCGCACGCCCGGCGCCGCGCGTGACACTTCCAGCACGCCGTCATCGCCGCGCGCCAGCCAACCGCGCAGGAAATGCCGCAGGCCGTGGCTGGCGTCGAGCGGCGCGCTGGCACGTGCCATCAATGCCAGTGGCGTGCGCGGCGCGGCGCCGGCCAGCCGATCCAGCGCCGGCCGCACCACCTGGTGGAACGCGACGCTGGTCGGAATCGGGTTGCTGGACAGCCCGAAGAACACCGCGCCGCCGGCAAGGCGCCCAAAGGGCAGGGGCCGGCCGGGCTTGATCCGGATGTTCCAGAAACCGATGTCGCCCACGCCTTGCAGCAGTTCCCGGACCGGCGCGGGTGAGCGGATCGAGACGCCGCCACCGGTGATCACGACGTCGGCCTCGGCGCCCGCGCGTGCGAAGGCTTCGCGCAACGTGTGGGGTTCGTCGCGCAGCACGCCCAGGTCCAGCGTGTCCGCGCCGAATTGCCGCAGCAACGCGCACAATAGGTAGCGATTGCTGTCGTGGACGTCGCCCGCACCCAACGGCTCGCCCAACGGGCGCAGTTCGCCGCCGGTCGAGAAGACCGCGACCCGCAGGCGCCGCCGCACCGGCACTTCAACCCGTCCGATCGCTGCCAGCAGGCCCAGGTCCGGAGGCTGGATGCGGCACCCGGCCGCCAGCACCGGCGTGTCCTTGGCGATGACATCGGCCGCGAGGATCCGGCCCAGCGCGTCGCGCAACGCCACGTATTCGATGGTCGCCAGCGGCGCCAGCCACGCCAGCATGCGTTGGCGCGCGGCGGCCAGCGTCAGCGGTTCCGCCGGATGCGGGCCGGGTGCGGTCACGTCGCCACCGGTACGCGCGTGCCGCCGCGCGGCATGGGTTACATCCACCCGGCGAACGGTTCGACCCGGACCAGCTCGCCCGGTTTGACCGGGCCGCTGTCCTCGGGCAGCACGATGAAACAGTTGGCTTGGCTCATCGAGTGCAGGATGCCCGAGCCCTGCGGTGCGGCCGAGCGCACACCCAGTTCACCGTCCGCCCCGGTTTCCAGGATCCCGCGCTGGAATTCGCGTCGATTGCTGCCTTTCTTGAGTGCGCCGGTTGCGCGAACCCTCAGTGCCAGCGGCGTGCGCGGCTCGGCGCCCGCCAGGCGGTCGAGCGCCGGCTGCACCACCTGGTAAAACGTGACCATCGCTGACACCGGATTCCCGGGCAGGCCGAAGAACGTGGCGCCGCCTTGCAGGCGGCCGAACGCGATTGGCTTGCCGGGCTTCATGTTGACCTTCCAGAAGCCGATTTCACCCACTTCGGCCAGCACGCTGCGGATGTAGTCGGCCGCGCCGACCGATACGCCGCCGCTGGTGATCACGACGTCGGCGTCGGCGCCCGCTTGCTGGAAGGCTTCGCGCAAGGCCTGAGGTTCGTCGCGCACCACGCCCAGGTCCAGCGTGTCGGCGCCAAAGTGACGCAGCATTCCGTACAGCGTGTAGCGGTTGCTGTCGTGGATCTCGCCTTCGCGCAGCGGCTCGCCCAACGGGCGCAGCTCATCGCCGGTCGAGAAGAACGCCACCCGCAGGCGCCGCCGCACCGCCACTTCCACCCACCCGATGGACGCCAGCAGGCCGATGTCCGCCACCCGGATACGACGGCCCGCTGTCAGCACGGTCGCGCCCTGCGCGATGTCTTCGCCCGCCTGGCGCACGTGCTGGCCCACGCGGTGGCCCGTGCCGATGCGCGCCAGGTCGCCATCGCGGTTGACGTCCTCCTGGATCACCACGGTGTCGGCGGCGCGCGGCATCACCGCGCCAGTCATGATCCTGACGCACTCGCCCGCGGCGAGCGCGCCCGTGAAGGGGTGGCCGGCGAAGCTTTGGCCGATGACGCGCAGGCGGGCTTCGCCGGCTGCGGGCAGGTCCGCGCCGCGCACGGCGTAACCGTCCATGGCCGAATTGGTGTACGCGGGCACCGTGACGTTCGCGACCACGTCCGCGCCGAGCACGCGGTCCAGCGCATCGCGCAGCGCCACGCGTTCCGGCATCGTCACCGGCACCAGCTGCGCCAGCATCCGCGCACGCGCGTCCTCCAGCGACTGTGGTTGATGCTTGGGGCTTTTTTGATCCGCCTGTGTTGCCATTACGCCCGGATGCCTCCCGCCATTGAAACTTCAGCCTTGCGCGTTGCAGTGCGCCGCGTCAATGCAACGTGTCAATGCGGCACCGCGGCGCCACCCAGTTGCGACGCCAACTGGTCGCGCTCGGCCAGCGAGTTGACGTTGACGAACATTTGCGGGCAGTCGGAAAAGTCCGCGGTTGCCATGCGCTGTTGCTTGTACCAGCGGTCGATCTTGCGTTCGCCCGCGCCAAGGTACGCCTCCAGGCTTGCCCGCAGCGAACAGTGCAGCAACGCGAACACCGGCTCCAGCCGTTCGCCGCTGTGGGCGACGCCGATGTCGGCATCGTCGTGCGCGACCGCCTGCCACAGGCGCGAACCCAGGTCGGCCGGCACCTGCGGGCTGTCGCAGGGCGAGGTCAGCAGCCATTCGGTGTCGGCCACCGCCATCATGCTGGCGATGCCGGCCAGCGGGCCCAGGAAACCTTCCTGGCTGTCCGGCACCACGCGCGCGTCGTAACGCTCGTAGCGGTCGAAGCTGCGGTTGGCGTTGACCAGCACCCGCGCGGTCTGGCCGCGCAGGGCATCGAGCACGTACTCGACCATCGGCCGCCCGCGCAGTTCGACCAGGCCCTTGTCGATGCCGCCCATGCGCGTGGCGCGGCCACCGGCGAGGATCCCGGCGGTCACGCGTTCGCGCGGATAAGGGTGCGCGTCAGGCGGGGTGGTGGGTGGGCTCATCATGGGGCTTCACGTCAGCGGAAGGGGAATGCCCGGCGCCGCACAAGACGCAATGCGGGTCCGGGCGCAGCGCAAGCTCGCGAAAGCGCATCGCCAGCGCGTCGTAGCACAGCAGGCGCCCGATCAGCGGGCGCCCGATGCCGAGCACCAGCTTGAGCGCTTCGGTGGCTTCCAGCAGCCCCACCACGCCCGGCACCACGCC
>JAICHS010000274.1 GCA_025924775.1 Rhodanobacteraceae bacterium | reverse complement strand
CCGAAGTCGTGAACGTCGGCGACGAGCTGGACGTGCGCGTGCTGAAGTTCGACCGCGAGCGCAACCGCGTCAGCCTGGGCCTGAAGCAGCTGGGCGACGATCCGTGGGTCAGCATTTCGCGTCGTTACCCGTCGGGCACCCGCCTGTTTGGCAAGGTTTCCAATGTCACCGATTACGGCTGCTTCGTGGAGCTGGAGCCGGGCGTGGAAGGCCTGGTGCACGTGTCCGAAATGGACTGGACCAACAAGAACGTCAACCCGGCCAAGGTGGTGCAGGTCGGCGACGAAGTGGAAGTGATGGTGCTGGACGTCGACGAAGAGCGCCGCCGCATCTCGCTGGGCATGAAGCAGACCCAGTCCAATCCGTGGGAAGCCTTCGCAGCCACCTTCAAGAAGGGCGACAAGGTCCACGGCGCGATCAAGTCCATCACCGACTTCGGCATCTTCGTGGGTCTGGATGGCGGCATCGATGGCCTGGTGCACCTGTCCGACATTTCCTGGCAGGGCAATGGCGAGGAGCTGGTCCGCGAGTTCAAGAAGGGCGAGGAAGTCGACGCGGTGGTGCTGGCGGTCGACCCGGAACGTGAGCGCATCAGCCTTGGCATCAAGCAGCTCGAGCAGGATCCGTTCGGCCAGTTCATGGCCGCGCATCCGCGTGGCGCAGTCCTCACCGGCACGGTGAAGGAAGTCGACGCCAAGGGCGCGGTGATCGACCTGGCCGAAGGCATCGAAGGCTACCTCTCGGCACGCGACTTTTCCAAGGATCGCATCGACGATCTCACTCAGCACCTCAAGGTGGGCGATTCGGTCGAGGCCAAGTTCACCGGCATGGATCGCAAGGGCCGCATGCTGGCGCTCTCGATCCGCGCCAAGGATGAGGAAGAGATGGCTGAAACGGTGTCCGAGTACCAGAATCAGCACGCCGAACGGGGTACCACCAAGTTGGGGGCGCTGCTGAAAGAGCAGTTGAACAAGTCAGAGTAAACCTCTATAAAGACTTGTGTTTCAAGATGAGACAAGGGTGCCGTTCGCAGTCGCGAACGGCACTCCGCCCGGGGCTCGCGTGTGCGTGAATCGCAGCCGTCATTGTGCAAGGTAGCCTCTCGTTGCCATCGATGACCAAATCCGAATTGATTGCCTCGCTGGCAGAGCGCCAAAAACATCTGGCATTCGCCGACGTCGAGTTGGCGGTACGCAACGTCATCGAGCAGATGAGCGTGGCCCTGGCCGGTGGCAACCGCATCGAGATCCGTGGCTTCGGCAGCTTCTCGCTGCACTACCGCCCACCGCGTACCGGGCGCAATCCCAAGACTGGTACCGCCGTCGCGCTGCCTGGCAAGTACGTGCCGCACTTCAAGCCGGGCAAGGAACTGCGGCAGCGCGTAAACGAGGGCGCGCCCGATTAGCGGTGTCGCGCGGCTTGGTGGAGACGCTCGTGCACATGCTCCTGAAGCCGGTTGATTGTGCCTTGCGCACGGCCGACCCGGCCCTGAACACCGCCGGTTCCTCCCTGACGCACCTACGGAGATGGCGGTGACCAGCCCCTTCGACCCCTTGTGGTTGCTGTTTCTTGTCCCGGTGCTGGTGCTGGCCGGCTGGCTGGGCTGGATCATCGGCCGGCAGGCGATCGCGCGCCGCTCGGGCGCGCGCGTCACCGAACTTTCCTCGCACTACTTCCGTGGCCTCAACTACCTGCTCAACGAGCAGCCGGACAAGGCCATCGAAGTGTTCATGAAGCTGGCCGAGTTCAACCGCGACACGGTCGAGACCCATCTGGCATTGGGCAACCTGTTTCGGCGGCGCGGCGAGGTCGATCGCGCGATCCGGGTGCACCAGCACCTGGTCAGCCGTTCCAACCTGTCCGAGGCCGAGCGCACCGTCGCGTTGCTGGAACTGGGCGAGGATTACATGCGCGCGGGGCTGCTGGACCGCGCCGAGGCGTTGTTCGACGACCTGGTGGCGATGGACGCGCACGCGCCGTCGGCATTGCGGCACCTCATTTCGATCTACCAGCACGAACGCGACTGGCACAAGGCGATCGGCCACGCGCGCCGGCTGGAAAAGATGACCGGCGAATCGCAGGCCGCGACCATCGCACAATTCCAGTGCGAGCTGGCCGAACAGTCCCGCCAGCACGGCGCCCGGGCGGAAGCGCGCGCGTACCTGGATGAGGCATTCGCAAGCCAGCCGGGCTGCGTGCGCGGCTACCTGATCAGCGGCCACCTGTTCGCCGAGGAAGCGCGCTGGCACGAAGCCGTGGTCGCGTTCGAGCAGGCGGTCGATGCCGATGTGGATTTCGTGCCGGAGATATTGCTGCCGCTGCTGGACGCGTACGCGCATGCGGGGGAGACCACGCGCGCGGAGAAATTCCTCGCCCACGTGATCGAGCGCTACCACGGCATCACGCCGGTGCTGGCGTTGACCGAGCTGTACCGGAAGCGCGACGGCGAGCGCGCGGCGATCGAGTTTCTGACCGGCCAATTGCGCCAGCGGCCCTCGGTGCGCGGGATGATGGCGTTGATCGACGCCACCATGGCCAGCACGCAGGGCGAGTCACGCGAGAATTTTCTGATCCTGCGCGACCTGACGCACAAGTTGCTGGAAGGGCGGGCCATGTACCGTTGCAACCACTGCGGCTTTGGCGCCAAGGCCCACCACTGGCAGTGTCCGAGTTGCAAGAGCTGGGGCACGGTACGGCCGATCCACAGCGTCGTGAGCGAGTAGGGCCGTTGCGAAGCTCCTGTGCCAGGGGTTTTGCGCGCCGGCGGTGTCCGGCACCCTCGCGTACCGACGCGTACACTCCGGTGCCCACGCGTATTTGCCACGACCATGTCGTTCGCCCTGCGGGCTGCCTGCGGCGTTCAAGCCGGCGATCCCGCCGATTTGGCCGCCGACGTGCAACCTGGCTTCGCTCGCTAGGCTTTGCCCGCCGCCTTGCATGCCTGCCGACGTGACTCAATGGATATTGATCAGCGCGGGCAGCGGGTTGGTCCTGTCAGCGCTCGCGACCTGGGTTGCGCTGGCGTACGCACGCCGCCACGGCATGCTGGACCAGCCGGGCAAGCGCCGCTCGCACCAGGTGCCCACGCCACGTGGTGGTGGTGTCGGCATCGTCGCGGCGACCTTGCTGGCAGGCTTGCCCGCAGCGTGGAGCTTGTCCGACCACGCGAGCGCTGACCGGGTGTATGTGGCGTTCGGCGTGGGCGTGCTGGCGGTGGCGTTGATCGGTTGGCGCGACGATCGCGCGCCGTTGGCGGTGATGCCGCGATTGCTGGTCCACCTGGGTGCCGCCGTTTTGGTCGGTGCGGCGATCCTGGCTCCCGTGGCCGCGCACAACCCATGGCTGTGGTGGCTATTGTTGCCATTGGCTCCGGTGCTGGTCGGCTTCATCAATGCGCACAACTTCATGGATGGCATCGACGGCATCCTCGGCCAGCAGGGGTTGTTCGTGATGCTGGGCCTCGGCGTGCTGGCGCTGTGGCTGGGCGAATCAGGCATCGCCGCGCTTGCTTTCGCCGTCGCCGCGGGTTGCCTTGGATTTCTTGCCTTCAACGCGCCACCCGCGAAAATCTTCATGGGCGACGTGGGGTCGGGCGCCCTGGGGCTGTCCCTTGGCGCGGTTGCCGCGCTCGTGGTTCAGCAGAACCCTGCCATGCTGTGGGCGTGCGCGATCCTGCCGTCGGCGTTCCTGGTGGACAGTGGCTTGACCCTCGCCCGGCGCATGCTCGCGCGCCAACGCTGGTACGCGCCGCATCGTCAGCACCTGT
>JAICHS010000273.1 GCA_025924775.1 Rhodanobacteraceae bacterium | reverse complement strand
TTGGCAATCCACGAGACCGGCTGGGGCCGGCACACGCCCAAGCTGGATATGCGCGCGGGCTTCTGGATGCTGCCGTGGCTGGTCGGCGTCACGCTGATCAGCTGGCTGGGGCGCTATCCCACGCTCGACAAGCACGCGGGCAATCTCGGCTATCTCGATATGATTTCGGGCGTCGTGGTGATCGTGATCTTCTCCGCCGCAATCATGGCGCTTGCACACGGGCTGCGGCTGCGCGGTGAGCGGGTCTGGGAACAGCTCGGCGGTCACGGCGACGCGGATGCCGCGACTGGCGACGCGTGATCGCGGGCATGCCCGCGGGGCTGCTGGAACGCCAGCCGCTGTTGTGGCTGAATCCGGGGTATGCCGAATCGGCCGACGCCCACGCCAGCGCGCTTGATCCCGCGCGTGCGGAGGCCCGCTATGCCCGCTGCGCCAATTTGCTGGCGCAGGTGTTTCCGCAACTGGCGGCGAGCCATGGGCGCCTCGCGTCGCCGCTGCAACCGATCCCGGCCTTCCGGCGCGCGTTGTGGCCGCGACCTGGCGCGGGTGCGTGGTTCGTGAAGCGCGACGATGCGTTGCCGGTGGCGGGGTCGGTCAAGGCGCGCGGCGGCTTCCACGAAGTGCTGGCACGGGCGGAGCGGATCGCCACCGAGAACGGTTTGCTGGACGGGTCCAGCGACCGGCGGGTGTTGGCCGAGCCCGCGGCACGCTCGCTGCTGGCGCGCTACACGCTGGCCGTGGGCAGCACCGGCAACCTGGGCCTCGCGATCGGGCTGATCGCCAAGGGACTCGGCTTCCGCGCGGTCGTGCACATGTCGGCCGATGCCAAGGCCTGGAAAAAACAGCGCCTGCGCGACCGCGGCATCGAGGTGGTCGAACACGCCGGTGATTACGCGGCCGCGGTTGCGGCGGGCCGGGCGCTCGCGGCATCCGACCCGTACGTGCAGTTCGTCGATGACGAGCGCTCGGAAGACTTGTTCCTGGGCTACGCGGCAGCCGCTGCCGAGCTGGCGGAACAATTGACCGTGCAGGGTCGCAGCGTGGACGCGCGGCACCCGTTGTTCGTTTACCTTCCATGCGGCGTGGGCGGCGCGCCCGGCGGCATCCTGTACGGATTGAAGCGCCGGTTCGGCGCGCACGTGCATGGCTTTTTCGCCGAGCCGGTGGCGGCGCCGTGCATGCTGGTGCAGCTGGCCGCGGGCTGCGCGCGCCCGGTGTCCGTGTACGACGTTGGCCTGGACAACCGCACCGAGGCCGACGGCCTGGCCGTGGGCCTCGCATCGCCGTTGGTCGCGCCGATGATGGCCGCGCTGCTGTCCGGTGTGTTCACCGGGGAGGACGACACGTTGCTGGCGGACGCCTGGCGGTTGGAAGAGTGCGAAGGCGCCTACGTGGAACCCTCCGCAGCGGCGGGCTTGCGCGGACCCGCGTGGCTGCTCGGCTCGGCCGCGGGCGCGGAATACCTGCGGCGGCATCACTTGGCGTCAGGCATGGGCGACGCCACGCACGTCATCTGGAGCACCGGCGGGTCGCTGGTACCCGAAGCCATCCGGCAAGGCCTGCGTGCACGCGGCCAGGCGTCGGTCGAACGCGGCGACGAAACGGGTTCGTAACGGTCGCTGTCGAATCGGGGCCTGTACGGTGCGACTACTTCTCGGTCGCGCCGCGCTCGATCTTGTTGACTAAGTTGTACAGGATGCGCGCGTCGTCGGCGTCCAGGGTGTCGCCGCCCGTGCCGCGGAAGTGGTTGTGGAAGGCGCGCACCACGGCCGTCGGATCATCCAGTGAATAGCCAATCGCGGTCAGCGCCAGCCACGGATCAAACCCGGCAGGCGGATCGGGCAGGGTGGCGAGGGGATCGGGCCACAGACCGAAACCGTTTGCGGCCAGTGTGGCCCACGGAAACAACGGGCCCGGATCGTCCTTGCGCGTGGGGGCCATGTCCTGGTGGCCGATGATCTGGGTACGCGGAATGTGCCAGCGCGTGGTGAGGTCGGTAAGCAGCCGGATCAGGCTGTCGATCTGCACCGGCGGAAACGGCGAATGGCCGTTGTTGTCGATCTCGATGCCGATGGACGCGGAGTTGACGTCGGTGATGGTGCCCCAGCGGCCACCGCCTGCGTGCCAGGCACGATCGACGTCGCTGACCAGCTGGTAGATGTGGCCGTCGCTGCCGATCAGATAGTGCGCGCTGACCGGACCGCCGCTGTTGGCGGTGCGCAGGGTATCCAGCGCCTGCTGCGCCGAAGCCTGGTCGGTGAAATGCAGCACGATCAGTTGCGGCTTGCGGATGTCGTAGTTCTTCGAGGGCACCCACGTGGCGATGGGATTGCGCGGCGGCAACGGTGCGCAGGCGGCCAGCATGGCGACGACCATGCCCGCGAACGCCAGCCGCAGGCAGCGTGGCGCGTTCATTCGGCCAGCGCCTCCGCGTCGCGCAACCGCTGGCGCAGGTGGTCCAGCTTGGCGCCGTAGCGCGCACTGCGCGCGGTATCGCGGCGGATCGGCTGGCGCACCTGCGCGGCGCTGGGCAGGCTTTGCACGGTGCGTGCGGTCTTGTGGAAATCCAGGCAGGCGACGTCGAAAGGCAGGCCACAAAAATCCAGCAGGCGGCGTATCTCGGCTTCCGGGCGGGCGACCAGCGACTCGTATTGCAAGTCCATTACGCGGGCCGGATATTTTTCCAGCCAGAACCGCGTGAGCCGCAGGAAGTCTGCGCAGTAATCGGCCATCTCGTCCATGTCGCAGGCGAAACCGCTGTTTTCGCTGAAGCATTGGCGGAAGCAGCCGAGGCAGGTCTCGACCGGATCGCGCCGCACGATGACGATGCGGGCCGCCGGCAGCATCGCCACCGCCGCGCCCACGAGATACCAGGTGACCAGGCTTTTGTCGGTGAAGCGTGGCTTGCGTTCGCGCCAGCGCGCGGTGCGCGCGAGGTATTCGCGGCCGAGCCGTTGCCAGTCCGCGGCGCCGGCGTCGGGCACCCACAACGGGAAGGCGGATTGCCGGCGATGCGTTTCTGCATCAACGACGTTCTGCATATCTTTGATTTCGTTGGCACCTTCAACCTCGGGATGCGAGGCAAGGATGTGCTCGACCAAGGTCGAGCCTGAGCGTGGAATGCTGACGATCAGGATGGCCTCACGGCCGAGCTGGGGATCCGGTGGTGTCGGCAGGTCGTCGGCGAACACGCGCATGATCGCTTCGACGCGCCGATGCTCGCCGGCCGCGTCCCAGTGCATGCGCTGGCGGCGCGAGGCATTGGCGTGGGCGAACACGTCGTAGGCCCGTGCGTACTCGCCCTGGTTTTCCAACGCTTTGGCGTAGCTGAAGGCCAGCAGTTCGTACTCGCGCCCGACCAGGCCTGGACGCGCCAGCGCGCGCTGCAGCCGGTCCGCATCGGCGGCGTCGAAGTGGACCACGTTGAGGTTGGACAGGCCGAACCAGCCTTCGGCATTGGCGGGCTCGCGGCGCACAACCTCGCGGAACCCGGCCACCGCGGCTTCGACCTGGCCGAGGTTCGCCTGCGCCCGCGCCAGAGACAGCCGGGCGGACACATGTGCGGGATCGAGCCTGAGCGCCCGTTGCAGTGCCTGCATGGCTTCCTGCGTGTGGGCCTCGCGTGCGAGTGCCTCGCCCAGGTTGAACCACGCCGACGCGGAAGCCGGCGCGATCTCGCACACACGGCGCAGGTGCGTCACCGCCTCATCGACCTCGCCCTGCTCGTACAAGGCGATGCCGAGGCCGATACGCAGGTCCTCGTCAGCGGGCCA
>JAICHS010000272.1 GCA_025924775.1 Rhodanobacteraceae bacterium | reverse complement strand
TTCGCCCCAGCCCTTGTGGCAGCACTCCAGCGCCGCGCGCATCACGTTGACGTTGCCGATGCACTCGAACGAGTAGTCCACGCCACCCTTGGTGAGGTCGACAATGACCTGCTGCAGCGGCGCGTCGTAGTCCTTGGGGTTGACGAACTCGGTCGCGCCCATCGACTGCGCCATCGGCCACTTGTCCGGGTTGACGTCGACGCCGATGATGCGTCCGGCATTGGCCATCTTTGCGCCCTGCACCACCGCGAGGCCGATGGCACCGAGTCCGAACACGGCAACCGAGGAACCCGGTCGCACCTTGGCCACGTTGAGGACCGCGCCGACACCGGTCGTGATGCCGCAACCCAGCAGGCAGACCTTGTCCAGCGGTGCCTTCGGATCGATCTTCGCAATCGAAATCTCGGGCAGCACGGTGTATTCGGAAAACGTGCTGGTGCCCATGTAGTGGCGCAGCATCTTGCCCTTGTACGAGAACCGCGAGGTGCCGTCCGGCATCAGGCCCTTGCCCTGGGTCACGCGGATTCTCTGGCACAGGTTGGTGCGACCCGACAGGCAATACTCGCACTCGCCACATTCGGGCGTGTACAGGGGGATCACGTGGTCGCCCGGCTTCACCGAGGTGACGCCCTTGCCGACTTCCTCCACGATCCCGCCGCCTTCATGGCCGAGAATCACGGGGAACAGGCCTTCCGGATCCGCGCCCGACAACGTATAGGCGTCGGTGTGGCATACGCCCGTGGCGACGATGCGCACGAGCACCTCGCCTTCCTTGGGGCCTTCCAGGTCGACTTCCTCGATGGTCAGCGGTTGACCCGCTTCCCACGCCACTGCTGCACGTGTCTTCACTGCTTTCTCCTGAGGCTGCGCGAACACCGGCCAACCGAAAAACACCACGAGCGACTTGAATCGAATGCGTTCGTGGCCATGCCTCCCAGATCGTGCCGGTACCCGCCATGACAAAATCTATTATCACCCACACTGCAAGTCATATGCCAGTTTTCAAACGCCGACTGTACTCGGTAATTCAGCGACTTGAATCATGATCTGTCCAGCTGATGTGCGCGCTGTACCAGATTCGTGACACGTGTGTATCACACCCGTCACGTTCACCGCCATTGCCATGGCGACAACGTTTTCCAACCACGACCATTGGCCCTGCAGTTCACGCGGCAAACGACCGCGGGCAGGCAAACCCGGGATTTCTGGCGACGGCTCGCCACGTCCCGGCCATCAACTGCCCTGGCGCTTGTGCCGTACCACGCCGCGCTGTGGATCGTAGCCCCATACCGACAGCCCCAGAAAAACAATGAGCGCGGCGACAACCACCCCGCATGCCAGCCAGTTCATTTGCCCGTACATGGCATAGCGGATCAAATCAACGCCATAGGTAAATGGATTGATGCGCGACAACTGGTAAACGACTTCGGCTCCGGACTCCTGCAACTTCCACAGCGGATACAAGGCCGGCGACAGGAAAAACATCGGGAAAACCACGAAGTTCATCGCGCCGGCGAAATTCTCGATTTGCTTGATGTAAACGGACACCAGCAGGCCCATTGCGCCCAGCATCAAACCGGTCAGGAACATCGCCGGCAACGCCAGCAGCAGGCCCGGCCACCACGGCAGGTCGATCCGGAAGATCGCGCAGATCGCAAGAAACGCATATGCCTGCAGCAGCGACAGGAAGGTGCCCGCGAGCAGCTTGCACGTCAGCAACACCCAGCGCGGCAGCGGCGCCGTCAACAGCAGCCGCATCAGGCCCATCTCGCGGTCGTACACCATCGCCAGCGAGGACTGCATGCCGTTGAACAACAGCACGATGCCCAGCAGCCCCGGCACGGCGTAGACCTGGTACTCGATGTAGGTGGAATACGGCGGGATCACGGACACGCCAAAGACGTTCCGGAACCCGGCCGCAAAAATCAGCAGCCACAGGCTCGGCCGCACCACCGCGGAGATCAGCCGCCCGCGCTGGTGCATGAACTTGATCGTTTCGCGCGAGGACAGCGCCGCCAGCGCCTGCAGGGCGTGGCTCACGGTCGCCATCGCGGCACTCACGGCAAAACCTCCTGCAACGGCGGGCGCACCGCGCATTCTTCGTCGCGCCAATTCCTCCGGGAGGCGCGCCCGCGGCGAACCGCAGCGGTGGGCGTCCAGCCAATGGATCCACGCAACTTGCGCATCACACCATCTCCTCCTTCGCTGCCGGCGCTTCCCCGGTCAGGTCAAGGAAGGCATCGCGCAACGACTGCCGGCCGGTGCGTTCGCGCAGCGCCGCGGCCGTGCCGGAAGCGATCCAGTGACCCTTGTGCAGAACGATGACCCGATCGGCGGATTCGGCCTCGTCCACCAGGTGGGTCGCCCACAGCACCCCGACGCCGCGCTGCGTGCACAGCGAGTGGACATACGCCCCGAGTTGCGTGCGCGAGGCGGGATCGAGCCCCACCGTGGGTTCATCCATCAGCAGCACCACGGGTTCGTGCAGCAGCGCACGCGCCAGTTCCACCTTGCGGCGGTTGCCGCCCGACAGCGTGCGCGCGCGATCCTTCGCCCGCGCGGTCAGGCCGATGCGGTGCAACTCCGCATCAATGCGGGCGCGCGCCGCGCGGCCCATGCCGTGCAGCCGCGCGTGGAAACGCAAGTTGGCGGCCACGCTCAAGTCCAGGTCCAGCGTCGGCTGCTGGAACACCACGCCCAGGCGCGCCAGTGCCCGGCGCGCGTCATGGCGCATGTCGAAGCCGGCCACCTCGATGCGCCCGGCATCCGGCACGAACAAGCCGGTGAGCAACTGGAACAGCGTGCTTTTCCCGGCACCATTCGGTCCGAGCAGGGCCACGAATTCGCCGCGCGCGACGCGCAGGGACACGCCGTCCAGCGCCTTGATCGCGCCATAGGACTTGCTGACGTCTTCCACCACGAGCGCGTCCGCCGCAGTTTCCGGCGCGGGCCGCGCGGGCATGGCCATTCCGCCGGCCACGTTCATCGCGGTACGTCCCGCCGTGGGTGCGCGGCCCGCGGCATCCATGTCCACACCAAGGCGCGAGACATCACAAACCCTCCTCGCCACGCGGACCGTTTTCCATGCCCGTCCCGGCCACTTCGGAAAGCAGCCGCTGATGGCGTGCCAACAACTGGCGGCTCAGCACGGCGACTTCCGGGCTGCCGAGGTCGTGGCTACCGGTCGGCTCGACGCGATAGTCGAGCACGACCCGCGCCGGCGTGCCACCCAGAAACAGGATGCGATCGGCAAGCACCAGCGCTTCACGCACGTCGTGCGTCACGCACAATACCAGAGGCCGGATGCGGGCACACAGCCGCCGCAGCAACGCCCGCAGCTGGTCGGCGGCGGCCGCATCGAGCGACACGAACGGCTCGTCCAGAAGCAACAGCCAGGGTTCCAGCACGAAGGCCCGTGCCAGCGCCGCCCGCCGCTGCATGCCTCCCGAAAGCTGGCCTGGCCACGCGTTGCCGGAGGCCCCCAACCCGACGTCCGCGAGCATCGCATCCGCGCGCGAAACGTAGCCACGGTCGCGTGCGCGGCGTTCGGCTTCCGCGAGCCGCACGTTGTCGCGCACCGTGAGCCAGGGCATCAGCCGGGGTTCCTGGAACACGACGCCCATGCCGGCGGGCGGCGCTGGCACGGGCCTTCGTGCTGGAACCCTGGCTGTTGCTTCTGGACGAGCCGTTCGTGTCGCTCGATGCGGCCGCCGCCGACCAGCTGCGGGCGTTGCTGCGGCGGCTGTGTGCCCGCAACCGGCCTCTGGGCTTGTGCGTGACGCCCGACGTGCGTGA
>JAICHS010000271.1 GCA_025924775.1 Rhodanobacteraceae bacterium | reverse complement strand
GATTTCCGCAACACGGTGATTGTGATGACGTCGAACCTGGGTTCGCAGCAAATCCAGGAAATCGCATCCAGCGGCATCGACGAGGATTCACCCGAGGCCTACACGCAAATGAAGGCCGCGGTGATGGGCGTGGTGCAGGCGCACTTCCGTCCCGAGTTCATCAACCGCCTCGACGAGATCGTGGTGTTCCACCCGCTCGACAAGGCGCAGATCCGAGAGATCGCGCGCTTGCAGACGAACTATCTCGCCAAGCGTCTACAGGAACGCCAGATCGATCTCGAAATTTCCGACGGCGCACTGATGCTGCTCGGCAATGTCGGCTTCGACCCCGTGTACGGCGCGCGACCGCTGAAGCGCGCGATCCAGACCCAGCTCGAAAATCCACTCGCGCAGAAAATCCTCGCCGGCGAATTTGTCGGCGGCGACACCATCGAGGTCGACGCCGAACACGGCAAGCTTGCGTTCCACAAGCGCTGATCGCTTCCCGCCCTCTCTTTCAAGGGAGGGCTTGGTGAAGAGGTGTAGGTTGGGTGAGCCCAAGCTCCACCGAGCGAACCCCAACAAGACCAACGCGTTCGCAAAAGACGCTCACGCCAACCTGCCTCGCTGAGGCAGGCAGTTTCCAGACTTGATGATGCTCACGCAATGGAAAAGGTTAAGGTTTTACCCATAGCTTTGAATGCACATGCCAAGGTGTCAATCTTTGTTGCGTGGTGTAAATCAACGATTCTCGTGACAGTTTGAGGAGACGTATCAAGTCTTTTGGCAAGCTTTGAGGGGGTTACATGCTCTTTGAGCATCTCATTTAAGAGAAGAACCTTCACGGCGACGCTAGTTGGAAGATCAACTAGCTCTTCTCCTTTGCGTGCCTTACTAGGTATAGGCACTTGTCGGCGATCCTCGAAGTAAAACTCCATTGCCGTTGCCAATGCATCTACTGCCATCTCATAGGCTTCCTTCTTAGTGGCGCCTGATGTCAAAGCCTCAGGAATATCACGAAAGGAAACCACATATCCCTCCCTTCCTTTCACAAATTGGGCTGGATAACCAAACATAACGTTACCTCTGTCTTTGTGTATGTCTTTGTGTCTGTCTTGTATCTGTATTTGTATCTTCGTGTCTTTTTCATTCCCTCTGAGTCTGTTACTGGGCCGCCCCAAAGGGCGGCCGTTCTCAAATGCCATTAAAAATCTCTCATTTAATACCAAGCTGCTTCCTTATCTGCTTGGCCAGAATGTCTGGAATTTCTTTGTGCCTAGGGATAGTTGACTGTTTACTTTGGTAGTACACCTTGGTGTGTTTCTTACCTTCCTCGAACCTCGCCCCGAGTGCCGCAAGATCCCGTTTAAATGCTGCTGTGTTCATCAGGTTCGCGGCATATTGCTAACGTTTTGTACCGTGACGCCATAGGCTTCTCCGATTCGCGGACCTGTCGCCGCAGAACGTATCTTACACTTTTCTGTAGATGGATTCAACATTTTTGCTTAGACCCGTCTGTCAATCGTACCTGCGGTGGCTGCTTAGGGGCGGTCGATGTAACAGCAAGCTCGCAGAGCTGGCCGCGATTTGCCGCCGGCTGGCGAAAACGCGGATTTCGCGGGCGGGGGGAGAGGTCGCACACGGTCGCATCGGGTGCTCTGACGAAACGTCAATCGCGAATATGCACTTCATGGCGAATCACAACGCCCATCGCCAGCAGCGTGCCCAGCGCGAGCAGGTACCACGTGACCGCGTAGCCGAAGCTGTGGTTGTAGATGTGGATGCTGGTGAGGCCGGCGACGGGCCATTTCGCTGCGCCGGCGTCGGCGATTGATGCATCGGCGTCGACGAAGTACGGCGCGACCTGATCGGCGGGCAAATGATTGGCGGCCGCGATTGCGGCGACATCACGCGAATACCACAGGTTCTTGTCCGGCTGGTTGCGGCGCAGGAAGCCGCCGCGTGGTTCGGTAGGGCGCAGCAATCCGGTGAGCGTCACTTCGCCGGTCGGCGGAGCAATCTTCGCCGAGGCGGGCGCGCCGGAACTTCCGGGCGGCACGTAACCGCGATTGACCAGCACGGTGAATCCGCGATCGGTGCGCAGCGGCGCCATCACCCAATAGCCGTAACCTTGCGAGCTCGATCCATGCACGAGCGTTTGGCTGCCGATGAAGCGGCCATGCAGGGTGACGTGCAGATATTGATCGTCGCCGACGGCGATGCGCGGCCAGTCGGCGGGGCCGGGCGCCTCCACCGGCGGCGCGTGCACGCGCGTCGCGATGTCGTGCGCGATCTTCAGCTTCAGGTGGTAGCGGCGCACCTGCCAGTTGCCCAGCAGGACGAGACCGACGAACACCGCGGCCAGCAGCGTCATCCCGAGGATGAACTTGAGGTTGCCTCCGCGTACAGGTGTCGTGTCGTGCGAGGGCAGGCGTTGCATCAGGTCGACTGGCGATCCGAGGTTCGCGCCCCTCACCCCAGCCCTCTCACCCAAACGGGTTTGGGGGAGAGGGAGGCAAGCGCGGAGCGTTTGGCGGGTGAGGGGGATTTCATCGGAGCGCGATTGCGTGCGAATGCCGGATTACTGCGGCGGCTGGTTGCCGGTCGGCTGATGGCTGATCGGATGCTGCTGGTACTGCGGCGACATCGGCATCATGTTGACGTTTTCGTTGTACATGACCCAGATGGATGCGCCGAGCACGATGATGACCAGCACCGCGGTGAAGATGAAGGCCATCATGTTCCAGCCGCTTTCCGAGCGCGTGTCGAGGTGCAGGAAGTACACGATGTGCACGAAGATCTGCACGATCGCCAGCGCCAGGATGACGAGGATCAGCACCTGCTTGTTGGCGATGACGTGGCCCATCACCAGCCAGAAGGGGATGACGGTCAGGATCGCGGCCAGCACGAAACCGGTCAGGTAGCCACGCAGGCTGCCCTGGTGTTCATGCATGGGATCGTCGAGCATCCCGTCGTGGTTGCCGGGCGGCGTCGCGTGACCGGATGAAGTCGGCTGGCTCATCGCAGCACCCCCACCAGATAGACGTAACTGAAAACGCCGACCCACACGAGGTCGAGGAAATGCCAGAACATGCTGAGGCAACGCAGGCGGCGCACGTTGTCGGTGTTGAGCCCGAACTTGAGCGTCTGCACCATCAGCACGATCAGCCACAGGATGCCGAGCGTGACGTGCAGGCCGTGCGTGGCGACCAGCGTGAAGAACGACGACAGGAATGCGCTGCGACCGGGGCCGGCGCCGTCGGCGATCATCGTCAGGAACTCGTGGACTTCGAGCGAGACGAACGCCGCGGCCAGCAATCCGGCCACCGCCAGCCAGCCGAGCATCGCGCCTTTCCTCTGACGCGCCATCTCCAGCATTGCGAAGCCGAACACGACCGACGACACCAGCAGCAACGCGGTGTTGAGCGCGAGGCCGGGCAGGTCGAGCACGTCGGCGCCGGTCGGCCCGCCCGCATATTCGGTGCCGAGCACGGCGTAGCACGCGAACAGCGACGCGAAGATGAAGCAGTCGCTCATCAGGTAGATCCAGAACCCCAGCAGGGTTCCGTTGCGCGGCGGTGCTTCCGTCAGGCTGTAGTAGTCGGACGGCGCCGGAGGCGCGGCGTCGATGGCGGTGGTGTTCATGCGTTGGCGCCTTGTGCTGCCGCCTGATTGCTGCCGGATTCGAAGCGGCGGACCTCGTCGGCGGGAATGTGGTGATGCTGGTGGTAATTGAAGCTGTGGGCGATGCTCACGACGATCACGCCCAGCAGCGATGCCGCCGCCAGCCACCAGATGTACCAGACCAGTCCGAACGCGCAGG
>JAICHS010000270.1 GCA_025924775.1 Rhodanobacteraceae bacterium | reverse complement strand
TCCGGCCAGATGGGTAGCTGGCGCACGCGCACGGTGGTGCCGGCGAAGATCGCGTTGGCGAGAGCTGGCGCGGCGGACGGGAAACCCATGTCGAAGGCGCCGGTCGGGTCTTCCTGGGAGGGCACCAGAATCACCTGCACCGCGTGTGGCATTTGCGCCATGGTCGCGAGCGGGTAATCCTTGAAGCCGGTTTGCACGATGCGGCCGTCCTTCACGGTGATGCGCTGGCGCAACGCGGTGGAGAAACCGTCCAGCGTTGCGCCGACCAGCGCCGCGCGCGCGCCCAGCGGATTGACCACGCGCCCAAGGTCGGCCGCGCACACCACGTTGTGGAGCACCAGCCGTTCGCCCTCCATCGACAGTTCCACCGCGTGCGCGACGTAGCCGCCGAAGGTGAAGTGGCAGGCGATGCCAAACCCGTGTCCGTGCGGATGCGGCTTGCCCCAACCGACCGCGTCCGCGGCCAGTTGCAGCACCCAGGCCAGCCGCCCGGTGTCCAGCACCGGGCCGCCATGGCCGCGGTACGGAAGCTTGCGCGGCTCGCCCAGCAGCGCCAAGCGCAGCTTCAACGCATCCTGCTTCAGGGCGTGCGCGATCTCGTCGATGAAGCATTCCGTCGCGAACGCGTTGACCGCGTGCGAGCTGGCGCGGTAACTGCCGCGCGGCAGCGCCGAATCCAGCGTAAACCACGCGTATTGCAGGTTGTCGATCAGGCCGGCCGGCAGGTCGTCGGGGTGCATTTCCGACAGCCACCAGCGCGCGCGCGGTTCGCGGCCGGCCAGGCGCGAGGTGCTGGCGATGCGATGCGTCCAGCCGGTCACGTTTTTCTTGCGGTCGGCGCAGGCTTCCAGCTGGTGCAGCGAGAACGGCCGATAGGTGTCGTGCGCGAATGCATCCGCGCGCGTCCACATCAGCTTCAGCGGTTTGCCCACGGCGTTGGCCAGCATCACCGCCTCGGCCACGTAGTCGGTTTCCAGGAACCGGCCGAAGCCGCCACCGGCGCGCGGCAGCTTGATGGTGATCTTGTCGGGCGCGAGCCCGGTCAGCCGTTGCACGGTGTCGTAGGTGGCACGCGGATTCTGCACCGGCGCAATGACCACCGCACGCTGGGCGTCCACCTGCACCAGCGCGTTGGGCGGTTCGAGGTCGGCGTGTGCGACGGTCGCGCAGCGGTACTCGGCCTTCACGTGATAGCGTGCGTGCTTGCTGGTGCCGGCGAAATCGCCGTCGGTGCGCACCGCCTTGGTGGGCTCGCCCGGCAGGGCCGTGGCGGCGGTCTGTGCCAGCGCATCGTCGCCCTGCGCGGCCTGCGTGCCGGGCTGCCAGTGGAGGTCGAGCTGCGCGAGGCCCTGCAGCGCGGTCCAGGTATCGTGCGCCAGCACCGCGACGCCGGTCGCCAGCTGTTGGGTGCCGAGTGCGTCGGCGCCGCCTGGCGGTGGGATCGTCAGCACTTTCTCGACGCCCTTCAGCTTCAGCGCGGCGGCGTCGTCAAGCCGCGCCAGCTTGCCGCCCGGGAAAGGGCAGTGCGCGATCACCGCGACCAGCGTGCCGCCAAACCATTGGTCGATCGCATAGTGCTGGCGGCCGGTGACGATGTCGCGCGCATCCACGTCGCCCGCGTCCTGGCCGACCAGCACGTATTGCGACGCGAGCTTGGGCCGGGCCGGCGGCGGCGACGGCTTGCGCTTGGCCGCCGCGCTGGCCAGCTCGCCATAGCCAAGCTTGCGCCCGTCGGCGGCGACCACCGTGCCGCGCTCGGTGCGCAGGCTGGCGCGCCCGACGTTCCAGTGCGCGGCAGCAGCCTCCAGCAGCAGCTCGCGCGCAGATGCGCCGACCGTGCGCAGGTCGTTCCACGCCGCCGGCACGCTGGTGCTGCCCGATGCCATCTGATGGCCGTAGGTCCAGTGCGCTTCGCCGCCGGCGTTGCTGACGCCAAGGTCCAGCGGTGCCACCACCACCCGGTTCCAGTCGGCGTCCAGCTCTTCGGCAATGATGCGCGCCTCGGCGGTGCGGATGCCTTGGCCGACTTCGGGGTCGCGCGAACCGATCACGGTGGTGCCGTCGGGTTCGATGCGCAGGTACGGGTTCAGCACGATCAGGTTTTGGCCCAGCAATTTGTCGGGCGTCCACGCAAACGCGGGCAATCCGACCACCAGCGCGCCGCCGGCGGTACCGAAGATCTTGAGGAAGCGGCGCCGGCCGGCGTCGTGCACGCGGTTCATTCGGCCTTGCCTTGCATGGCCCGGGCGGCACGCAGGATGGCGCGGCGGATGCGTGGATAGCTGCCGCAGCGGCACAGGTTGCCAATGCCGTCGATGTCGGCATCGTTCGGGTTGGGCTTGCGTGCCAGCAGGTCCACCGCCGCCATGATCTGGCCAGCCTGGCAGTAGCCGCACAGGATCGCGTCTTCGGCGATCCACGCCTGCTGCACCGGGTGCAACGCACCGTCGGGCCCGGCCAGGCCCTCAACCGTGGTGATGGCGCGCGCGGCGACATCGGCCATCGTCAGGGTGCACGCGCGCTTCAATTTGCCACCTACCAGCACGCTGCACGCGCCGCAACTCGCGTCGCCGCAGCCGCACTTGCAACCCGTCAGCCGCAATACGTCGCGCAGGTACCACAGCAGCGGCAATGCGGGATCGCCCGTGTGGCGAAAAAATTTGCCGTTGATCGAAACCTCGATGCCCTTGGGGATGGGCTCGGGCGTGATCCTGGCCTGCAGGTTCTGGGGGAGTTGTGGCATCCGGCGATTGTATTCGCTACGGGCTGGCGGCTCACCCCACGCGCTGCGGAAAATATTCAGGCGGCGTGCAGCGTGCCCGCGGCCAACCATTCCGCGCGGCACCGCCCGCGATTGCGTTTTGCGCGTCTGCCCGCAACACTTGTCGGCCGTGCCCGTGCCACCCCGCCGCGTTTCACCCCCGATTCCATGACCGCATCCGCTGTTGCGCCGCTCGCCCCCCCCGATGCGCCCTGGGTGGTGCTGAAGTTCGGGGGTACCAGTGTGGCCACCGCCGAACGCTGGCGGACCATCCTGCAGCTGGCCGCCGCGCGCCGCGCCGAGGGTGCGCGCGTGGTGGTGGTGGTATCCGCGCTCGCAGGCATCACCGATGACCTGAGGGCGCTATGCGGCTGTCCACCCGCAGAACGCGCCGACGCGTTGGCGAGGATCGTCGACCGGCATCACGAACTCGCCCTGCAGATGCAGTTGGTGGACACCCGTGGGGTGGAGCACTGGCTGGCATCGCTGCAATCGCTGGTGATGGACCCGGCGGATTTGCCCCCATCCGGCCTGCGGCAGGAAAAGACGGCGCCGCGCATCCGTGCCTCCGCAAGCGGAGGCACGGACGGTTACCTGTGGCGGGCGGCCGTGCAGGCGCACGGCGAATTGCTGTCCAGTGCCCTGGGCGCCGCCTTCATGCACGCAAACGGATTGCCGACCCAATGGCTGGACGCGCGTACGGCCTTGCTGGCACGCGAGGTACCGTTTCTCAACGCGCGCGCGCGTGCACTGTCGGCGCAGGTCCAGGCCGACGCCGATCCCGCCTTTGCCGAAACCTTGGCCGGCCGCGGCGAGGTGTTCATCACGCAGGGCTTCATCGCGCGCGACGGCGCGGGCCACACCGTGCTGCTGGGCCGCGGCGGATCGGACACCTCGGCGGCATACTTCGGCGCGCTGCTGCGTGCGGCGCGTGTGGAGACCTGGACCGACGTCGCCGGCATGTTCACTGCCGATCCGCGCCAAGTGCCGGGCGCGCGCCTGCTGCAGCGGCTGGATTACGACGAGGCGCAGGAAATCGCGACCACCGGCGCCAAGGTGTTGCACGCGCGCTGCATTTCG
>JAICHS010000269.1 GCA_025924775.1 Rhodanobacteraceae bacterium | reverse complement strand
TCAATCCGGCGTACGAAGGTTGGAATATTGGTGAGGTGGCTGAGTGGTCTAAAGCACCGGACTTGAAATCCGGCGTACGGCTTGCCGTACCGTGGGTTCGAATCCCACCCTCACCGCCAGATACGACAAAGGGGCCGCTGGGCCCCTTTGTCGTCCAGGCTGGAATAGCGGCTGCGCTCAGGCCGCGATCTGCACGCCGGCCGCGATCCGCTTATGCGCGCTTGCCAACGCGGCGGTGCGCTGATCGGCACCCAGGTTCAGGCCTTCGGCGCGGATGAACTCGAGGTCGTGGATACCCATGAACCCGAATACATGGCGCAGGTAGGTTTCCTGGAAGTCGATGGCCTGGCCCGGCCCTTCGCTGTAAATGCCGCCACGCGCCGAGGCAATGATCACGCGTTTGTCGCCGGCCAGGCCTTCCGGGCCGTGTTCGGTGTAGTGGAAGGTCTTGCCCGCGGTCAGGATGCGGTCGAGCCATGCCTTCAGCTGGGAAGGGATGGTGAAGTTGTACATCGGTGCGCCGATCACCACGATATCGGCGGCCAGGAATTCATCCAGGATTTCCGCGTTGCGCGTGATGCACGGGTGGCCTTCGGTCAGCACCGGCGTGAAGTGGGGCAACGTCTGCGCGGCAAGGTCGCGACGGGTGATTGCGATGCCGGGGTGTTCCGCCCGCAAGCGCGCAACGATGGCGGCGGTCATGCCCCGCGACGCGGAGTTTTCGCCCAGCACGCTGGAATCGATATGCAGTAGTTTCATGAGGGGTCTCCCTCCGTGACAGCCGCGTTCGCGGCGACCCCGCAACGATAGGTTCCCTGCGTCGTTTCGATAAGATGCCAGCTTCGGAACGGAGCGTTCAACATGACGAACAACCCAGCAACAGGTGGCCTGCCCGACCTCAACGATCTGTATTTCTTTGCAGCGGTGGTCGAGCATGGCGGGTTTTCCGCCGCCAGCCGCGCGATCAACGTACCGAAGTCGCGCCTGAGCAAGCGCGTGTCGCTGCTGGAAGAACGGTTGGGGTTGCGCCTGTTGCAGCGGACCACGCGCAAATTCGTGGTGACCGAGGCGGGCGAGCGGTTTTATCGCGGTTGCCAGGCCATGCTGGCCGAAGCGCGTGCGGCGACCGAGGACGTGGAGTCGCTGCGCGGCGAACCGAACGGCACGGTGCGCCTGAGCTGCCCGATTGCGTTGTCGCAAACGGTGCTGGCGCCCATCCTGCCCGATTTCCTTACCAAGTGCCCCAAGGTCCAGGTGCGGTTGCTGTCCAGCGACCGCCGGGTGGACCTGATCAACGAGGGCTATGACATCGCCATCCGCGTCCGCGACAAGCTGGATACCGACACGTCGTTGGTGTCGCGGACGTTTGGGCAATCGACGGTACTGGCCGTGGCGAGCTCCGGGTTGCTTGAGCGGCTGGGGCGCCCCGAACAGCCTTCCGACCTTGCAACGTTGCCGGCCTTGTCGTTCCGGGAACACGATGGCGCGCAGGTGTGGACGCTTACCGGACCGCGCGGCGACCTGGCGCGCGTCGACATCCAGCCGCGGCTGGTGTGCGGCGATTTCATCGTGATGCTCGAAGCCGCGCGCCGCGGCGTTGGCGTCGCGTTGCTGCCGGAGTTCGTGTGCGCACCGGCGGTGGCGAGCGGCGCGCTCGAGGTGCTGCTGCCGGAATGGAGCGTGCCCAACGGCATCATGCATTTCGTCTATCCCACCCGGCGCGGCTTGTTGCCGGCCGTGCGTGCGCTGGTGGATTTCCTGGCCGAGCACCTGCCTGAAGCTGCGAGCCACCAGCGCGAGGAGTGCGCGCGGCGCGCGGCGTAGGTACGCGGCCGCGTGCTAACATCGGGCAAATTTCAGCCGTCCAAACGGAATGCCGCGCATGCAAATCGAAACCAAGCTGCCCAAGGTCGGCACCACCATCTTCACGGTGATGAGCCAGCTTGCGCTGGAACACAAGGCGGTGAACCTGGGCCAGGGGTTTCCCGATTTCGAAACGCCGGCGCCGTTGCGCGAAGCGCTGACCCGCGCGATGGACGAAGGACGCAACCAGTACGCACCGATGAGCGGCATTCCGAAGTTGCGCGAGCAGATCGCGCTGCAGGTGGATCGCCTCTACGGACGCCGCGTCAGCGCCAATACCGAGGTCACGGTGACGTCCGGCGGTACCGAGGCGATCTTTGCCGCGATCGCGTGCGCGGTGCGCGCGGGCGACGAGGTAATCGTGCTCGATCCGTGTTACGACTGCTACGAGCCCGCGGTGGCGCTGGCCGGCGGCAAGACCGTGCACGTGCCGCTGAAGCTGCCGGATTTCGCGGTGGACTGGCAGCGGGTGGCCGACGCCATCACACCCAAAACCCGCATGCTGATGGTCAACAGTCCGCACAATCCGTCGGGCGCGGTGTTTGCCGAATCCGATCTCGACACGCTGGCGGAGCTGGCGACGCGGCATGGTTTGTGGGTGATCTCGGACGAGGTGTACGAGCACATCGTGTACGACGGGCGCAAGCACCTCAGTGTTTCCTGCCGCCCGGAGCTGGCCGAACGCAGCTTCGTGATTTCCTCGTTCGGCAAGACCTGGCACTGCACCGGCTGGAAGGTCGGTTACTGCGTGGCGCCCAAGCCGCTGACGGCGGAGTTCCGCAAAGTGCACCAGTACCTGACGTTCTGCACCTTCCACCCTGCGCAGTGCGCGTTTGCCGACGTGATGGAAAACCACCCCGAACACGCGCGCGAGCTGGCCACGTTCTACCAGGCCAAACGCGATCGCTTCCGCGAGTTGCTGTCGGGCTCGCGTTTCAAGCTGCCGGCCGTCCGCGGCGGCTATTTCCAGCTGGCTGACTACTCGGCGATCCGTGACATCGACGACCTGAATTTCTGCGAGTGGCTGGTGCGCGAAAGCGGCGTGGCCGCGATCCCGGTTTCGGCGTTCTACGACAGGGCGCCGGATGCCAAGCTGGTGCGCTTCTGTTTCGCAAAGAGTGACGAGACGCTGCAGGCCGCGGCGGAAAGACTATGCAAGATCTGAGGGTATCGCTGGTCCAGGGTGCAACCCGCTGGCACGACCCGGCCGGCAATCGCGCGTACTACGGTTCGCTGGTCGCGCCGCTGGCCGGCAAGACCGACCTGGTCGTGCTGCCGGAAACCTTCACCAGCGGGTTTTCCAACGAAGCCATCCACAATGCCGAGGGCATGGGCGGGCCGACGATCACGTGGCTGCGCGAGCAGGCGCGTGGACTCGATGCCGCCATCATGGGCAGCGTGCAACTGCGGGCGGAGCAGGGCGAGGCCGCGGGCAGGGTATTCAACCGCCTGCTGTTCGTGACCCCGGACGGCACGCTTCGGCACTATGACAAGCGCCACCTGTTCCGTTACGCCGACGAGCACCAGCGCTACGCGTCCGGGCACGCGCGCCTACTGCTGGAATGGCGCGGCTGGAAGATCTGCCCGCTGGTCTGCTACGACCTGCGGTTCCCGGTGTTCACGCGCAACCGCCACAGCGAGGCGGACGGGTTCGATTACGACCTCGTGCTGTTCGTGGCCAACTGGCCATCCGCGCGGGCACATGCATGGCGCACGCTGCTGCGCGCCCGCGCGATCGAAAACCTGGCGTACTGCGTCGGCGTCAATCGCGTCGGCGTCGATGGCAACCAGTTGCCGTATTCGGGCGACAGCGCGGTGCTGGATTACCTGGGCCAGGCCCTGGTCGACCTGGGTGCGCAGGAGCAGGTCGTCACGGCCACGCTCGACGCGGCGGCGCTGGCGGCGTTTCGCCGGAAGTTTCCGGCGTGGATGGACGCGGACGCGTTCGAACTTCTGCAGGAGCAGCCCGGCGCGTAGCGCCTGCTCCTGCTTTTGGC
>JAICHS010000268.1 GCA_025924775.1 Rhodanobacteraceae bacterium | reverse complement strand
CGCCGGCGACGGCCCGTAATAGCCGCGCAGCAGCGCCGCGACGCCGGGTTCGGCGGCCTCCAATTGGCGCGGATCGGAGAAATGCAGTTCGCTGACCACCGCGAAGTATTCGCCGGGGTTGGTTGCGGCGTAGGCGTCGATCGGTGTTGCTTCGCCGCTCCGGACCGCCAGCGACAGCCGGTCGAAGGCGCGCTGGAAGGTGTCGATCCATGCACGCCACGACACCCCGCGCGGCAGCGGCGGCACGCCGTCGGGCGGGCCGTCCAGCATGTCCAGCTTGTGCGCGATTTCGTGGATGACGACGTTGAAGCCATCCCAAGGCTGCGCCAGGTCGTGCTCGACACTGGCCCAGGACAGCACCAGCGGGCCGATCTGCCAGGCTTCGCCGCTCAAGACCTGGTCGCCTTCGGTGACGACGCCGGTACTGCCATCGTGGTGGGCGTGGCGCACCTTGAATTCGCCCGGATACACGACCACGCCCTGCCAGCCGCGCAGCGCGCGAAAGCCCAGCCGCAGCACCGGCAGGCAGGCCAGCAGCGCGATCAGCAGGCGCTGCCGCGCATCCAGTTCGGTGTCGATGGGGTGGAAGCGCTTGCGCTGCAGGAAGCGCGCCGCCAACACGCGTAGCCGCTGCAGGTCATCCGCGGACAGCCGCTGCGCCAGGGGGCAGGCGTCCAGTGCCTGGCGCCAAAGCGCCTCGTCGATCGGCGGGGGTGGCCGTCGCCAGGGCAGCCAGTCCATTCCACTCATGCGGCGGTATTCCTTGGGGGCAAGTCGGCGCAGTGGTCGCCGGCGCGGCAACGTACGCGGGATGAACGGCGGCGTTGCCATGCTGTTATGGAGCCGCCCCGCGTGGCATACAATGGCCGACCATGCAATCCGAACTTTCCCGGCCGCTGGCCGGCAATGATGCCGGCGTGGCCGTGCCCGGCTGGCTGCGTTTCGCGCTGGCGGACCTGCGCCACCATCCGTGGCGAATCGTCAATCCCCTGCTGTATCCGTTGTATCGCTGGTACGAACACGGCCTTGCACGCCAGGTTGCCCGCGGGCCGGTCCCGACGCACATCGGCCTGATCCTGGATGGCAATCGTCGGTTTGCGCGCGGCATGGGACTCGCGGCCACGCTGGGCCACCAGTACGGCGTGAACAAGTTGCGCGAAGTCCTGGACTGGTGCCTCGAGCTCGCGGTGCGCCACGTCACCCTGTACGTGTTCAGCACCGAGAACTTCAGCCGTCCGGCCGCCGAGGTCGAGTGCCTGCTGGACCTGTTCGTGCGCGAAAGCGCGCGCCTGTTGCAGGAACCGCGCTTCAAGGCCGGTCGGGTGCGGGTGAAGATCATCGGACAGCGCGAGCGCCTGCCGGAGAAGGTGATCGCAGCCAGCGAAGCGCTGGAACTGTCGACCGCCAAGCACGACGGCATGTTGCTGACCATTGCGCTGGCCTACGGCGGGCGCGAGGAAATCACCGACGCGGTGAAGGGCCTGCTGGCGAATGCCGCGGCGGAAGGGCGCTCGCTGGAATCCGTGGCGGCGGACCTGAAGCCCGAGGAAATCCAGCGTTACCTGTACACCGGCGGCGTGCCCGACCCGGATTTCATCATCCGCACCAGCGGCGAGCAGCGGCTGTCGGGGTTCCTGCTGTGGCAGGCCGCCTACAGCGAGTTCTATTTCTGCGACGTACTGTGGCCGGCGTTCCGGCGTATCGACTTCCTGCGTGCGGTGCGCACGTACCAGCGCCGCAACCGCCGCTTCGGCCACTGAAGTTCCGCGCGACCTCGCGTACCGGATGGCCGTGGCGGTGCTTCACGGGTTTCCTGAACGCTGCGTCACAGGGGCTTGTCCGGCAGCGGGATGAATTCACGGTTGTCGCTGGCAGGCAGTTCGAAGCGCCCCGCCTTCCAGTCCGCCGCCGCCGCGCGAATGCGCGCCTTGCTGGAGGACACGAAGTTCCACCAGACGAAGCGCGGCCCCAGCGGCTCGCCGCCCAGCAGCATCACGGTGGCGGCGCCCACGGCGCGCAGCGCGGGTTGGCCGCCGGGCGCAAACGCCAGCAACTGTTTCGGTCCGTATTCCGCGCCGCCGGCTTCGTCGCGCACGCGGCCGTGCACCACGTAGGCCGCGCGTTCGCGGTAGTCCGCGGGGGCCTGGATGCTGGCGCCGTCCTGCAGTTCCGCGTGGACGTAGAAGGTGGGTGAGTGCACGGGCACCGGGCTGGTCAGCCCGAACGCCTCGCCCGCGAGCACCCGCAACCACACGTGTCCGTCGTCCGTTTCCGGCAACCCTGCGCGCGCGTGGTGGGCGAACGACGGGTTGCACTCCTGCTGGTCATCGGGCAGCGCCACCCACGTCTGCAGCAGTTCGAGGCCCGCACCGGCAAAGGCATCCGGTACGTCGAAGCGTTCGGAATGCACGATGCCGCGCCCCGCGGTCATCCAGTTGACGTCGCCGGGATGGATGACCTGGTCGTAGCCCAGGTTGTCGCGGTGGCGTACCGAGCCGCTCATCAGATAACTCACCGTGGACAGGCCGATGTGCGGGTGCGGGCGCACGTCGGCGCGGCGCCCGTCGGCGGCGTCCATCACCACGGGGCCGGCGTGGTCGAAAAACACGAACGGCCCGATCGAGCGCGGCGCGTCCGCGGGCAGGCTGCGCAGCACGCGCAGCCCGTGCCCGAGGTCGTGTTCGCGTCCGCTGATCGCAGTGATGTTCATGGCAAGGCCTCGGGGCGTGCTGTGGGCTTGCGGACACCATACGCGGGACCCGCGCGCCGGGGTAGCCTTCCGGCGTGGACACCGCGTTCGCCCTGCGCAACGACCGGCCTGCGGTGATGCGGATCCACGTGCTTGCGGATTAGACTAGCCCGGCCACGTATGCAATCGACGCAGGGGGACCGGTGGCGACGGAGCTTGAAGAAGTTCGTATCGATACGGCCAGCCTGGCACTCGGGATGTACGTGAGCCGGCTCGATCGGCCGTGGGAAGGCACGCCGTTTCCGTTGCAGGGTTTCGAGGTGCGCAGCGAGCGCGAGCTGCGCGTGCTGCGCGAGCTGTGCCGGTTCGTGTACGTCGACCGCCGCCGCGAAGTCGACCCGCACCAACGCCAGCTGTTGACCTTGATGCGTGGCGAGCGCGTCGATGAGCGCTTCCTGGGTGGCGCGACCTACGCCAACCAGGTGGCCGTCGAGGACGAAATGCCGCGGGCGCGTGATGCGTTGCGCGCGACCTCCGCGTTGCTCGACCAGATCTACGCCGAAGTTGCGAGTGGCCACGCGTTGTCGGTCGAACAGGTGGCGAAAGTGGTGCGGCCGCTGGTTGCCAGCGTGCTGCGCAGCGCCGATGCGTTCCTGTTCCTCGAAGGCATGCGCCGGCACGACGATTACCTGTACGGCCACGCCATCGCCTGCGGCGCGCTGGCGGCCGCGTTCGGGCGGCACCTGGGGTTGGCCGAAAGCACCATCCTCAGCCTGGCCACCGCCGGCTTGTTGATGGACATCGGCAAGACCCGCCTGCCCGCCGAGCTGTTGCGCCGTGCCGCGCCGCTGTCGCCGGCGGATGTCGCGCTGGTGCGCAGCCACGTCGCGCATGGTGTCGACATCGTCACGGCCAGTGGCGTCGCGGATCCGGACGTGCTGGACGTGGTGCGTACCCACCACGAGCGCTTCGATGGCAGCGGCTACCCCGATCGGCTGTTCGACGAAACGATCCCGATGGCCGGGCGGATGTTGGCCATCATCGATTCCTATGATGCGATGTGCAGTGCCAGGCCCTACCAGACGGCGGTGTCGCGACACGAGGCGCTGCAGAAAATCTACCGCGCGCGCGGCGCGCTCTACCAGGCCGAGCTGGTCGAACAGTTCCAGGTGT
>JAICHS010000267.1 GCA_025924775.1 Rhodanobacteraceae bacterium | reverse complement strand
GCGCTACCGTCCCCCGCGCATCACGCGCGAATACCGCTTTGATACCAGCCTCGGTGGCAACGACCGCCGCACCGCCAGCCTGATGTTGCAGGACGATCGGGTGACCAGCGCGCGGCTGCCCGAACGTGAGCCCGCGACGCCCGTACCGGATGCTGCCCCGCCGGCCACCTCAGCCTACGGAACCTGGTCGCCGCCAACGGTACCCGGCGGCAACAACGTGGTGCCGATCACGCGCGCAAGGCGGACGCTGCACTGACTGCAGGATGGCAGGCTCGCCCGCTTGCGCGCGGAACGCGTTTGCGTGGCGCACGGGAAATCGGGAACGCCGAATACCGCGTTCGCGCAGGTGCCGGATCCCGGCCCGCACCGGGATGACGATCAGGAGAGCCACCACTTGGGAATCAAGCCGACGTGCGACGCGCGCGGCGCGCCATCGTCATTTGACGACGTGCAGGCTCGGTTTGCCCTTGGGTCGCGGTTTGTCGGGATCGCCACCGTTGCCGAGCGGCGTCGCGCCGTCGCGATCATCGGAGGCGGTGGCGTCCTGCACGGACGTGGGGACCGCCTGCAGGGACGGCATGGTCGGCCGCGGCGACGCCGCGTCCCCCAGCTCGACCGCCGGCGCGGTACCGGCGTCTTCGGCCAGCAGCATGCCCTGGCCGTTCTCGCGCGCGTAGATGGCCTGCACCGCCGCGACCGGCACGTTGACCGGTTGGCTGACGCCGCCAAAACGCGCCATGAAGGTGATCGCGTCGTTGCCGATATCG
This sequence comes from Rhodanobacteraceae bacterium, assembly GCA_025924775.1. Classification (GTDB taxonomy): domain Bacteria; phylum Pseudomonadota; class Gammaproteobacteria; order Xanthomonadales; family Rhodanobacteraceae; genus 66-474. The sequence goes on along the minus strand of JAICHS010000267.1, from coordinate 3,110 downwards.
AGGTTGGCGACCGCGCGCGGTGCCAGGTTCAGCACCACGCGGCCCTCGTTGATCGCCTGCGGCGGCACTCGTACGCCGGGCTTGCCGGCATCCACCACGATGTGCGGCGTTAGCCCGTTGTCGCAGATCCACGCGTGCACCGCCCGCAACAGGTACGGGCGGTTCGAGGTCATGGCAGGGCCGTCGGTCACAACTCGCCCAGCAGGCGCTCGTCGGCGGTCAGGCTGCGCGCAAACCCCTGGCTGCGGAACAAGCGCTCGCCGTAGTCGACGATGGGCTTGGCTTCCTTGGGCAGCGAAACGCCCAGCGACGGCAGGCGCCAGACCACCGGTGCGACCAGGCAATCGGCGAGGCTGATTTCGGGATTGAGGAAGAACTTGGCAGCCTTGAACAGCGGCAGTGCACTCATCAAGTGGTCGCGCAAGCGTTTGCGCGCAGACTCGGCAGCACGACCGCCGGCACGGATGTTGGTGACTTCCGGTACCCAGTCGCGCTCGATGCGCACGCAGGCAAGGCGCAGGCGCGCGCGCGACAGCGGGTCCACCGGCATCAGCGGCGGGTGCGGGTAGCGCTCGTCGATGTACTCGCACACCAGGCCAGGCTCGTACAGGACGGTTTCGCGGTCCTGCAAGGTCGGGGTGTCGCCGTACGGATTGAGCGACAGCAATTCCTCGTGCGGTTTGCCCGGCGGCACCTCGACGCGGTCGTAGACTACGCCTTTGGCGGCCAGCACCAGCCGCACGCGGTGCGACTGCACGTCGTCGGGCGCGGTGAACAGGGTCAGCACGGTGCGCGTGGTGTGAGCGGTTTGGATCATGCCAGTGTCCCCCATGGGCTTTCAGGGTCTATCGGGAATGTAAGCAGACCCCAGGTCCGGTGCAGCGATAGTCCCAGGGGCGGGCATGGCCGGGCGGGCAGCAGGCCAGTCGGTCAATGCACGTCCTTCCAGTATTCCTTCTTCAGGACCAATGCGAACAGGGTGAAAAGTACCAGATACAACACCACCCACGCCCCGATGTGGCTGCGGACCAGCTCATCCGGCGCCGACACGTAGGCCAGGAACGTGGTGAGGTCGCGCACGGCCTCGTCGTATTGCGCGGGCGTCAGGCTGCCGGGGTGCGCCAGCTTGAGTTCCCTGACCGTGGCCGGCTGGCCGTTCTCCGGCGGGTTCATCACCGCTTCCTGCTCGCCCTGCAGCTGCCACAGCGGGAACGGCATGGCGACGTTGGGGAACACGGTGTTGTTCCAGCCGCTGTTGGTGGCCGGATCGAGGTAGAACGACTTCAGGTAGGCCGATACCCAATCGGCACCCTTGGCGCTGACTTCCAGCGACAGGTCCGGCGGCACCTTGCCGAACCACTTCTCGGCGTCCGCCTCGGGCATGGCCGTGACGATGGGCTCGCCGAACTTCGCGCCGGTGAAGTTGAGGTTGTCCATCACCTGCTTTTCGGTCAGGCCGATGCCACCGGCCAGCTGCGAGTAACGCACGTACTTCAGCGAGTGGCAGCCCACGCAGTAATTCATGTACAGGCGGGCGCCACGCTGCAGCGCAGCCTGGTCATGCACGTTGATGTTGGCGTTGGGATAGCTGCCGCCTTCCGCCGCCAGCGCGGCCGGCGCCGCGGACAGCGTCACGGCAAATGCAAGCAACATGGCGGCAAGGGTGCGCACGGATGCGCGTCGAGTCTGGTTATGCATGCGTGGTCACCCTTTCCGGAACCGGCTTGGTCTTCTCCCACCCGAAGAACGTGTAGGCCCACAAGAATATGAAGAACGCGAAATACAGCACCACGAGCGTGCGCCCGAACACCAGCTCGGCGCTGACGGCCGTCGCGGAGCTCGCCCCGAACAGGCCCATGATCCAGCCCTGGGTCAGGTCGGCCCCGATCGCGCACAGCAGCAGGAACACGATCGTGAACAGCGTCAGCGCGATCTTGTAGGCAAGCCCGCGGTAGCGCACCGACTTGACCTTGCCGCGATCCAGCCATGGCACCAGGAACAGCACCACGATCGACGCCAGCATCGCCAGTACGCCGAAGCCCTTGCTGGGGATCATGCGCAGGATCGCGTAGAACGGCGAGAAGTACCACACCGGCTTGATCGTGGCGGGCGTCACCAGGTCGTTGGCGGGGATCGAGTTGTCGTGCTCGATGAAGAAGCCACCCACCGTCGGCTCGAAGAAGATGATGATCGCGCAGACCACCAGAAACACGCCCACGCCAACCAGGTCCTTGAGCGTGTAGTACGGATGGAACGGGATGCCGTCCACAGGCGCGTTGGGGTTCCAGCGGTTGCCCTTGGGACCGTGCTTGACGTCCACGCCGTCGGGGTTGTTGGAGCCCACTTCATGCAACGCGCCCAGGTGCAGCACCACCAGCAGCAGCAGTACCAGCGGCAGCGCCACCACGTGCAGCGCGAAGAAGCGGTTGAGGGTGGGGTCGCCCGGTACGGACAAGGTGCCCATGATCCAGTGGACCAGCTGTTCGCCGATCACCGGCACCGCGCTGAACAGGGTGATGATCACCTTGGCGCCCCAGAACGACATGTTGCCCCACGGCAGCACGTAGCCCATGAAGGCTTCCGCCATCAGCGCCAGGAAGATCAGCATGCCCAGCAGCCACACCAGCTCGCGCGGCTTCTTGTACGAGCCGTACATCAAGCCGCGGAACATGTGCAGGTAGATCACGATGAAGAACATCGAGGCGCCGGTGACGTGCATGTAGCGCACCAGCCAGCCCCACTGCACGTCGCGCATGATGTACTGCACGGAGTCGAACGCGCCCGCGGCGGTCGGCGTGTAGAACATCGTCAGGAAAATGCCCGTGACGATCTGGTTCACCAGCACCAGCAGCGCCAGCGAACCGAAGTAGTACATGACGTTGAAGTTTTTCGGAGCGTAGTACTCCGTCATGTGCTTCTTGTAGGCGACGTCGAGTCCGGGTGCGCGATCGGCGAACCACTGCGTGAACGCATTCATGCCGCGGCTCCTTTCTGCTGCCCGGCCAGTTTGGCGTTGGCCGCGATGATCTGCTTGACCTCGTCATCGCTCGGATCGACGCCGATCTCGATGTGGGCGTCGTCGACGAAGTGGTACGGCATCACCACCATGT
>JAICHS010000266.1 GCA_025924775.1 Rhodanobacteraceae bacterium | reverse complement strand
CGGCAAGATCCTGCAGGTGCTGGGCTTCATGGGCCTGGAGCGCCGCGAGGTCGAATCCGCGCAGGCGGGCGACATCGTGGCGGTATCCGGCATCGCCGATCTCGGCATCTCGGACACCCTCTGCGATCCGGCTACCGTGGAGGCGCTGCCCGCGCTGACCGTGGACGAGCCGACCATCAGCATGACCTTCCAGGTCAACAACTCGCCGTTCGCGGGCAACCGGGATCTTTCCGGCGGCAAGTTCCTCACCAGCCGCCAGATCGGCGAGCGCCTGACGCGCGAGATGCTGCACAACGTCGCGCTGCGCGTGGAGGACACGGCCGACCCGGACAAGTTCAAGGTGTCCGGCCGCGGCGAACTGCACCTGTCGGTGCTGATCGAAACCATGCGCCGCGAAGGCTACGAGCTGGCCGTGTCGCGCCCGGAAGTGATCGTGAAGGAAATCGACGGCGTGCAGCAGGAGCCGTACGAGCAGCTGGTGGTCGACCTTGAGGAGCCCTACCAGGGTGGCGTGATGGAGCGCCTGGGCACGCGCGGCGCGCAGCTCACCAACATGCAGCCCGACGGCAAGGGGCGTGTGCGGCTGGAATACATGATCCCGGCGCGCGGCCTGATCGGCTTCCAGACCGCTTTCCGCACGCTGACCGCGGGTACCGGCCTGATGTTCCACGTGTTCGACCACTACGGCCCGAAGGTGGACGGCATGCTGGGCAAGCGCGCCAACGGCGTGATGATCTCCAACGGCACCGGCCCCGCGCCGGCGTACGCGCTGTGGGGCCTGCAGGAACGCGGGCGCATGCTGATCGACGCCAACGTGCAGATCTACGAGGGCCAGCTGGTGGGCATCCACGCCAAGGACAACGACCTCACGGTGAACGCCCTGCGCGGCAAGCACCTCACCAACGTGCGCGCGGCCGGCCACGACGACGCCGTCACCCTGACGCCGCCGGTGAAGATGTCGCTGGAGCAGGCGCTGGAGTTCATCGATACCGATGAGCTGGTGGAAGTGACGCCCAAGGAAATCCGCCTGCGCAAGAAGCACCTCACCGAGATCGACCGCCGGCGCGCGATGCGCGCCGCCTGACGCGCGGAACCCGGCCGTGCCCGACCGCGCCCGGCCACAGCCAGTATTGCTGGCCTGGAGCGGCGGCAAGGACTGCCTGATGGCGCTGGCGCGGTTGCGCGCGGACCCGCGCTGGCATCCAGTTGCCCTGCTGACCACCGTGACGCGCGACTTCGGCCGCGTGTCGATGCATGGCATCCGCCGCGACGTGCTGCACGCGCAGGCGGCCGCCCTTGGCATGCCGCTGCTCGAATGCACGCTGGATTGGCCATCCAGCAATGCCGCCTACGCAGCCGCGATGGCCGCCAGCCTGGACGCGGCACGCGCGCGCTGGCCGGGCTTGCGTCACTGCGCCTTCGGCGACCTGTTCCTTGCGGACGTGCGCACCTGGCGCGAGGCACAACTCGCGCAAGTGGGCTGGACCGGCGTGTTCCCGTTGTGGGGTTCGGACACGCACGCGCTGGCGCGCGCCTTCATCGCCGCCGGCCATCGCGCGCGGCTGACATGCGTGGACACGACGCAACTCGACGCGGGTTTCAGCGGCCGTGCCTACGACAACGCATTGCTTGCGGCCCTGCCCGCCAGCGTGGATCCGTGCGGGGAGCATGGAGAATTCCATACGCTAAGTTTCGCCGGGCCGTTGTTCGCGGCACCGCTGGCGCTGCGGCGCGGCGAATCGGTGCTGCGCGACGAGCGCTTCCACTACACCGACTTCACGCTGGCCTGAGCGACCAGTCGCCACGCTGCGACGAGGCCGCCCGAGGCAATGCGACGGCGGCTCAGCGGCAACTTTGCGGCAGGTAGCGGACGCGGATGTCGGGGCTGCTGCACTGCCAGCGCAGCATCGCGGCGTTGCCGATCGGCGAAATCACCACGTGGCCGCCACGGATGCGCACGTTGGCTTGGTTGCCGTAGGTCACCACGACCTTGCCGCCGGCGACGCGCACGCTGGTGACATAGCGCGCCTGGATCACCTCCGGATCGGGCAACCCCAGCGCGCGGTTGCCCGGCGGCAATGCGCCGCGCTGGCCGATGTACTCGGCAATCAACGCGCGCGCCCGCGCGGTCATCGCGATGCCCTGCGCGACCTCGGCACGCACGCTGTAACCCTGGTACGCGGGTATCGCGATGGCAGCCAACACGCCCGCCAGCGGCAACACCACGAACGCACCCACGCCGATCACGATCAGCGCGACCGCCCAACCAGGTGTGCCGGCATGCGCCGCGGCCACGGATCCGCCGCGCATCGGTGCCTCTGGTGCTGGTGTCGCCGCCAGTTCGCGCTGCCACGCGTCCAGGCCGGACCTGCGCACCACGCAACAACCCGCCAGCAAATCGTGCAGCGCCTGTTTGCGCGCGGTCCAGCCAGCCAACATGTACCCGATGTCAAGGGCCAGGCCTGACAACAGCTTGCCGAAAAAGCGTCCGCTGGCGCGCGCAAACCCGATCCGGCGTCCGCATTCATCGGTGACCGCCAGCCCCAACGCAAGCTTGCCCGGTGTGGCCTGCCACGCGGACGCCTCGCACAGCGCGTAATACAGCCAGGGAACCAGCAGCCCCAGCAACCACAACAAGGGCGGCACCCGCAGCGGCAGCGGCCAACCGGATTGCATCACCGCGGGCACCACGGCCGAATCCACGATCAGCAGGTACAGGACGACGAAGATCGGCGCCAAAACAAGCGCGTCGATCAGGTACGCCAGCACGCGCCGCCAGAAGCCCGCGTGCAAACCCGGGTACTGCGCGTGTGGGGGAAGCCGATACAACGGTGCAGCCGCGTTCATCCCAACCTGCCCTGCCACAAAACCGACAAGATGGTGGCAGAACCCACGGCGGACGTCACCCGCGCGTCGCCGGCGGCATGCCTTCGTCAGGCCAGATCGCGACATGCGCAACCCGGTCGCTGCCGATCCAGCCGCGGTACATGCCGTCGGTGTTGAAGGGCAGTGCGAACGTGCCATCCGCACCCAGCGCGATCGCGCCGCCGCTGCCACCCAGCGCCGGAATCTCGTGGTTGATCACGGCGTCGGCGGCGTCCGCCACGGCTTGCCGCATTTCGGCCACCCGCATGCACACCGCGTGCGCGGCGGCCGTGCGCAGGTAAAACTCGCCCCAACCGGTGCCACTCATCGCGCACGCCGCATTCGCGTACGTCCCCGCGCCGATTACCGGGGAGTCGCCGATGCGGCCCCAGCGCTTGTCGGTCATGCCGCCGGTCGACGTGGCGGCCGCAAGCCGCCCGTGCGTATCCAGCGCGACTGCGCCGACCGTACCGAAGTGGTCCACGCGCCCACCTTGCGCCACCCGATGTTGCGCACGCTGAAGTTCCTGCCAGCGACGCGCGGTACGAAAGTAATCCGGTTCGACCAGCGCGATGCCCCGCTCGCGCGCGAAACCTTCGGCGCCCTCGCCCACCAACATCACGTGCGGCGAGTGCTCCAGCACGGCGCGCGCCAGCGTGACGGGGTTGCGCACATGCCGAACGCCCGCGATCGCGCCCGCGCGCAATGTCGCACCATCCATGATCGCGGCATCCAGCTCGTTGTGGCCGTCATGGGTGAACACCGCGCCGCGGCCGGCATTGAAATACGGCGAATCCTCCAGCACCGTCACCGCGGCGGTCACTGCATCCAGCGCCGAATGGCCTGCCGCCAGTTCCGCATGCCCGCGTTGCAGCGCCAGCGCCAGTGCCTCGCGCACCACGCGTTCGACCGCCGCGTCCATGTCCAGGCGCACCACACCCGCACCACCATGGACCAGCAACGTGGGCGAACCTGCCGCGTGATTCATGCCAACCCCCACTGTTCGAATCAAGGGTTGCAGTTTCCCACCGTCGGGCGTGG
>JAICHS010000265.1 GCA_025924775.1 Rhodanobacteraceae bacterium | reverse complement strand
GCAGGTCGACCATTTCGTCGTACTTCAGTTTTTCGCGGAATACCTTGGCTCCGATACGGAAATCGCCGTGCGACTTCGGCAGCAGGTCTTGCTTCAGCCACACCTGGTAGTCGCCAAGCGCCCTGACCACGGCGTCGTTGGATGCCGCGAACTGCTGTTTCAACGCGGCGTCGCTGACGTCCGTGAACGCCGACGGCACATCGTGGCGGAAAAACTGGATCAGGCCGGGCAACTGTTCCAGTGCGATCTCGGTGTAGATCTTCGGCGGGTTCTTCAGGTTCGCGCGCGCCGCCAACAAGGCCGCAGGCATCTGTTTCTCCCGCGAAATCAGGTCGCGCAGCCGCGTTTCCGGCGGTGCGAACTTGCGCTCCATCAACGTGAAGGCACTGGACGTAATACCGCTGGAATAGAAGTCGGGGTTCTTCTCCCACGGCCGGATGGCCTGCAACGTCAACAGCGAACTGCGGATGTTGTTCAACACCAGGTCGCGATCGCCGCGCACGAACAGGCTGAGCGACCCGGAATCAATCGCCGCCACCCGCCGTTCCCAGTCCTGCAGCGCCCGCACCTCGGACGCGATGCCCGCGCGCGAATAATCCTCGAGCTTGCCGTCGTACTGGTGGACGCCATAGCTGGTAGCCGCCGAGGGATTGGTCGGCAGGTAAAACGTGTCGAAATACTGGTCGGCCAGGTGCGCGAAGGCCTGGTCGGCGGCGGCTGTCGTGGCCGCAGGCGCCGCGGTCGCCGGCAGCGGCGCGCACAGCCAAACGGCGATCGCCAGCCACCTGAAACTCGATGCATGCCTCATGCGAACCCTCCCGTTGTCGCGCAGTCCCCAAGGTTGGAGTCTACAGACCGCCGGATCCTGCCGGACCGTGCCAAAGGTTGGCCACCACCGCGGAGGCAAACGAAAAAGACCCGGCTGCGAGCAGCCGGGTCTTTTGAGTGATGCGCCGCGATCAGTGGCCGCGATGCTGGTAGTAGTGGCCACCACCGTCGCCGTGCCGGCCGCCATAATAACCATGGGAGCCGCTGCGATAGCCATAGGAACCGCCACGGTAACCGTGCGAGCCCAGGTAGTAGCCACGCCCACCACCGTAGTAGCCGCCGCGGTTGTAGTGGCCGCCGCTGGAATACACCACCCCGACGTTCACGTTGCCGTAGCTCGGGTAGTTGTAGTACCCGCCACCACCATACGAATACGCAGGGTAGCTCGGGTAACTCTGGTAGTACCCCTGCGCCGGATAGCCTTGCGCGGGGTAGTAGCCGTTGTCGTAGTACCCACGGTCGTGCTGGCTGGCGCTGGCGATGACGCCGCCGATGACGGCGCCCACCACCAACGCGCCCAGCACCTTGCCGGAGTCGTCCCGGTGCCCGTAATAATCACGGGCCATTGCTGCCGGCGTCGCCAGAACCGCGGCGACAGCCAAAGCACAGGCGACCATCACTTTGTTGCGGATCGACGCAGACTTCCGTTGCATGACTCGTCACCCCTTTGAAAGGTGGGGCCAGTATGCAGGTTCAACGCTAAATCTAAACTGAAGAGTTTTGTTATAGGAGCGCTAATCCCCGAACCGGCATTACGCGCCTTTTGCGGCCGCCGACGCGCCACCACGGTCCTTGCGCTTGCGCGATTCCAGCAGGGCCTTCAGGTTGGCCACCGCCTGTTCGTGGCTGATGGCCTTGGGCTTGGGCGCACGTGGCTTGGGCGGTTTGCGCGTGGGTGCATGCGCGGCGGGGCTGGGTTGGCGCGGCAGTTCCACCGGGCCGTTCAGCATCCAGTCGTCATGGAAGTGCGAACGCGGAATGTAGGAAGGTGCGCGGCGCTTGGCGGCAGCACCGGCGCGCGCCGCGGCCACGGCGCGTGCCGCGTTTTTCACGGACGCCGGTCGCGCGGCGGGCTTGGACGTCGCGGCGGCAGGACGTGCCGGCCGCGCCGTGGATTTTGCGGCACTGGCGGTCGCGCCCGCGGACTTCGCCGGTTTGGTTGGCCTGGACGCCGTACGCACCTTGGTTGCCTTGACCGGCTTCGCCGCGGCCTTCTTCGCAACCTTGGCCGACTTCGCGGCCTTGCCACCCGCCACTCCGGACTTCACCGATACCTTGCGCGCCACGAGTTTGGCGCCCTTGCCGGCGGGTTTGCGATTCCGTGATGTTGCCATTGCTGCTTCCTCATGTTGTCGCATCGCCGGTCCGGCCCTGGGGCCGAGGCCTGGCGATCTGCGCATTCGATAAAAGAGTCGCCGCCGGTGCCGGATGACGCGGGCTACGGGCTGCGTCCGTCAATCTGGCGGCTGCTACGCAAACCGCCGGGTTCGACCCCTTCGTGGCCGCGGATGTGCACTGCCACTGTCGCCTGTCCATCGCATTGACCACCCACGCGCGGCGTTACGTAGCAAGCGAAGCCGCGGGATGGGCGTCCCGCACGCATTGAAGTAGCTGGCGTCCGGTTCCAGACCCGACGTGGCCGTGCAAAACGCCGTCCGTCGAACGAATCGCTGCAGGCGATCGTGCGGCCGGCCGTGCGAACCATTGCACTGAATTGTGGTGTCGATTCCGCCGTTCACCTTGAAGGCCACGCAGACACGGCAACCATGGCCGCACCACGCCGTCATACGCCCGATCCATGCGTCCGGTCGTTGCAATTATCGCATGAATTGGCAGCGCCCGCACGTGTATGCTGTTGATCCCCCTCCCGAACATTCATCCATGCGCAGTTTCGACGACGATGCAGGCAGCCATTGGCAGGCAGCCCTGCTGGAAGCATCCTTTGGCAACGTACTGGTGATCTTCAGCCGCATCGGCGGCGACGGGGCGCTGCACGCGCCGCTCCATTCGGCCAATTTGCACGAAGCCGAACAATTGCTCGCCGACGCGGACGAAGCCCAGCTGCGAACCTGGTTGGCGGGGGCCAAGGCCTGGCCCTGACCCGGCTTTTCAGCCGAGGCGGGCGCGCACGGACAGAGCCAGCCCCACCAGCGAGCTCAGGAAGATCAGGCCCAGCAGCACCCGGTAGCCGAGCAGCCAGCCACGCCGGTTGGCAGCATGCGTGCCCAGCAGGAACAACGCGATGCCGACCGCAAACAACAGCGTGCCGACCAGCACCAGCGGGAAGGAGCCCATCAGGGTCCCGGTGATGACGCCGGCGTTCCCGAGGTTGAAGATGCCCCACTCTGCGGCGATCCAGCGCGTGCCGGCCAGGCGCGTCGGCAGCCACGCCTGCCCTGCGCCAAACACGATCTGCGCAATACCAGCCACCAGGACCAGGTAGGCGGACATCCAGACCAAGTGCTGCAGCGGGCGCCGCGCCACACCGGCCGCGATGAATCCGCCAGCAATGATGGCGACGGCGCCCGTCACCACGAACGGCTGCGCCGCGTGCCAACGGGTCTCCGCCGTCGGCGTCAGCATCGCATCGACGCCGTCTGCCGGATGCCGTCCGCGACGGCCGGGTCGAGCCCGACGTTGTTGTGTTCCAGCACGCGTTCGGCGCGATAGCTGGAGCGCACCAACGGCCCCGACACGACTTCCAGGAAGCCCATGCCCAGCGCCAGTTCGCGGTACTGCTGGAACTGCTCGGGCGTCACGAAGCGCTCGACCGGAAGATGATTGTGGGTGGGGCGCATGTATTGACCCATGGTCACCACGTCCACGTCCGCCGCGCGGATGTCGGCCAACGTGCGTTCGAGCTCGGCGTCGGTTTCGCCCAGCCCCAGCATGATGCTGGTCTTGGTGATCGTCTCCGGTGCATGGGACTTGGCGAACTTCAACACGTCCAGCGTCTGCCGGTAGCCCGCCCGCGCGTCGCGCACCGGGTGCGTCAGGCGTTCGACCGTTTCGATGTTCTGGGCGTAGGTGGCAAGGCCTGCCTCCAGAACCTTGGCCACGCACTCGTGGCGGCCCGCGAAATCCGGCGTCAAGGCTTCCACGGCG
>JAICHS010000264.1 GCA_025924775.1 Rhodanobacteraceae bacterium | reverse complement strand
GAGTCGGCGCAGGCAGTGGTCGCGCTGCGGGGGCGTCCACCGGAGGCACGGGCGCACTCGGCCTTGCCGGGGCAGCCACCGGCGCCGGATGCGGCACGCTGCTGGCGGCGATCGCGGGGGGCGTGGGTGTAGCCGGTGCCACAGGCCTGGACTCAGGCGTCGTGAACAATGGCGGTGACACCTGCGACGCGGATTCACGGGGCGCGAACGCGGGTTGGTGTTCGACGGGCGGCTGCGGGCGTGGTGCGGGAACGGACGGCGCCGCACTGGATGCTGCGTGCTGCTCGGGTTTTGGCGCGGGCGCGGCGGCGTGGGGTGCCGGTGCCGTTGCGTGTTCCGCGTGGCCGTTGCGATCGGCGTCCTCGTCGTCGATGTCACGTGCTGCGTTGTTGGTCGCGGCGTCGGTGGTGCCGGTGCCGTTGGCGTGCTTGCGGCGGCGGCCGCCACGGCGTCCGCGCCGACGCTTGCCGGTCGCGGTGCCCGCAACGGATCCGCCGTCTGCTCCCAGCGTACCGCCCACCACCGTGGGCGGTGTCTCGACCGTCTTGCCGTTATCGGCATCCATCGCAGGCGCGGCGGTTGCCGGCGGGTTGGCCGGGCGTTGCGGCTGGACGGGCTTCGCGGCGCCGGACTCGACGTGTTCGGGTTTGGGTTCCGGTGCGCGCGCTTCACCCGCCGGCCTGTCGGCGACGGGCTTTTGCGCGGCGCGCTGGCGTTGTGCGTCGTCCGCGTGCGGTTTGGCGGGCTTCGGAGTGGCCGGCCGGGACTGTTGCGGGTTCTGGCCGCGCCCGCGGCGCGCATCGCCGTCGCCGTGCCGGTTGCGACGCGAGCCGTTGTGGCCATTCGCATCCGCGCGGCGGTCCGAGGTGCGTTCACGGCGCGGGTTGGGGTTGCGCTGCGTCGTGGACGCCGCCTGCGGCGCGGCGGCTTCGGAGTTTGCGCGGTCCGGTGCCGGCGCGGGCCGGAACCATCCGAACAGGCGACCGAGCAGGCCGCCGGAAGCCGCGGCCACCGGTGCCGCCACCGCGGCCGCCGGTGCGACCGGCGTCGGTGCGGGCGTGGGGGCGGGCTCGTCGTGCTGCGGCATCGGCGTGGCGCGCTGGATGCCGCTGACCGCGGGTTCCTCGCCGTGCAGGACCACTCCCATGCGCGGTTGCGGTTCGGCGGGAACCTCGGTGAGGCGTTCGTAACTCGGCTTGGCGTGCTCGCCCATCTCGCTGTCGCGGATGCGGGTGATTTCGAGGTGTGGCGTTTCGAGGTTCTTGTCGGCCACCACCACCACGTGCACTTTGTGGCGCAGCTCGATTTCGACCACGCTGGCGCGCTTTTCGTTGAGCAGGAAGTTGGCTACGCGCGAAGGCGCCTGCACCAGCACTTCGCCGGTGTTTTCCTTCATCGCGTGTTCCTCGATCAGCCGCAGCGCCGACAGCGACAGCGATTGCACGCTGCGGATCACGCCGTGGCCGTCGCAGCGCGGGCACACGATCTGGGTGGATTCCTCAAGGCTCGGGCGCAGCCTCTGGCGGGACAGCTCCAGCAGGCCGAAGCGCGAAATGCGGGCAATCTGCACGCGCGCGCGGTCCAGCTTCAGGGCATTGCGCAGCTTGTCCTCGACATCGCGCTGGTGGCGCGTGCTTTCCATGTCGATGAAGTCGATTACCACCAGCCCGCCGACGTCGCGGATGCGCAGCTGGCGCGCGATTTCCTCGGCCGCCTCGCAGTTGGTGTGGAACGCGGTGTCCTCGATGTCGCTGCCCTTGGTGGCGCGCGCCGAGTTGATGTCGATGGAGGTCAGCGCTTCGGTCGGGTCGATCACGATCGAGCCGCCCGACGGCAGGCGCACGGTGCGGTCGTAGGCGCTTTCGATCTGGGTTTCGATCTGGAAGCGCGTGAACAGCGGGGTGGTTTCGTCGTACAGCTTGAGCTTGCGCAGGCTGTTGGGCATCACCTGTTGCATGAACTGCTTGGCGTCTTCGTACAGGGCCGGCTCGTCGATCAGGATCTCGCCGATGTCGGCGCGCAGGTAGTCGCGCAGGGCACGGATGAACAGCTTGGATTCCTGGTAGATCAGGAACGGCGCAGGTTTGGCGGCGGCGGCTTCGGAAATGGCCTTCCACAGCGTCAGCAGGTAGTCGAGGTCCCACTGCAGTTCCTCGGCGTCGCGGCCGACGCCGGCGGTGCGCACGATCAGGCCCATTTCTTCGGGCACCGCGATGTGTTGCAGGGCATCCTTGAGCGCCTGGCGGTCTTCGCCCTCGATCCGGCGCGACACCCCGCCCGTGTTCGGGCTGTTGGGCATCAACACCATGTAGCGGCCGGCCAGGGAGATATAAGTGGTCAGCGCCGCGCCCTTGTTGCCGCGCTCTTCCTTCTCGACCTGGACGATGAGCTGCTGGCCTTCCTTCAGCAGGTCGCGGATGCCGGCCTTGTTGTGGTCGACCCCGGGCGTGAAGTAGTCCTTCGAGATTTCCTTCAGCGGCAGGAAGCCGTGGCGCTCGGCGCCGTAATCGACGAAGCAGGCTTCGAGGGACGGTTCGACCCGCGTGATGCGCGCCTTGTAGATGTTGGATTTCTTTTGTTCGCGCGACGGGATTTCGAGGTCAAGGTCGTACAGGGCTTGGCCATCGACGATGGCCACACGCAACTCCTCACGCTGAGTCGCGTTAATCAACATGCGTTTCATTTTGGATTCCTTGGAAGTCGCTGGCGCGGCGTCGTCGGCGGCGCCTTCATGGGGCGGCCGGCCGGGTGACGTGCCGCGCCTGGCGGCAGTCGCCGGAACCGATGTGCGGCCCCGGCTGGTGATTGATTGGCGTTGTCGCGCCCCGAGTCCCCCGGCCGTCTTGTCGACGGTGGGCAAACATCGACCCGAACGTTACGATGGCGAGGTACCGGCTGCTCCCGGTCAGGAATGGCAGGCGGAAGCCTTGTCCGCGAGGCGAACGAGTACAGGGTGGCCCAAGAGGGGCCAGAGCCTGCTTGACGCTTGGGCAATCCTATCATCGCAAAGGGTTTTTTCAAATGGGGACGGCAACTTCGGCCAAAGACTTCAGTTCGGTGCGAATCGTGGCGGTGGGCGCGGAACGGGATGGCCAGCGCGTGGACAACTGCCTGGCGGCGCTGCTGAAGGGGGTGCCGAAGACGCATATCTATCGCCTGCTGCGGACGGGCCAGGTACGGGTGAACGGCAAGCGTGCCAAACCCGATACCCGGCTGGCCGAGGGCGACCAGCTGCGGATTCCGCCGGTACGGGTGGCCGAGCGCAGCGAACCCGGTACGCCGCCCACGGCCATGCTGGACGAGCTGCGGCGTGCGGTGATTTTCGAGGACAAGGACTTCCTGGTCATCGACAAGCCCGCGGGCATTGCCAGCCACGGCGGCAGCGGCGTCGCGTTCGGGGCGATCGAACTGCTGCGCGCGGCGCGGCCGCAGGATCACCTGGAACTGGCGCACCGGCTGGACCGCGACACGTCGGGCGTGCTGGTGTTCGCGCGCTCACGGCGGGGGCTGGTGGGCGTGCAGGACCTGATTCGCGCCGGTGAAACCAAGAAGCAGTACCTGTGCCTGATGACCGGCAAGCTCGCGCGCGCCAGGTTCGACGTCAACGCACCCTTGCGCAAGTCGGTGCTGTCGGGTGGCGAGCGCATGGTGCGCGTCGATGACACCGGCAAGCCGGCCCTGACGTTTTTCCGCGAGGTCGAGCGCTATCCCGGGTGCAGCCTGGTCGAGGCGACGCTCGCGACCGGACGCACCCACCAGATCCGCGTGCATGCCGCGCACGCGGGGTACCCCCTTGCGGGGGATCCGAAGTACGGCGAGCGCGAAGCCAACAAGCGTTTCGCAAAGCTTGGCCTGAGGCGGATGTTCCTGCACGCGGCGCGTTTCGAGTTCGAACTGGGCGAGCGCGCCTACAGTTTTTCGACGCCACTGCCGGATGACCT
>JAICHS010000263.1 GCA_025924775.1 Rhodanobacteraceae bacterium | reverse complement strand
GTCCGCGCGCAAGCCGAGCCCGCGTTGCAGGCGTGCCGCGATCGCGTGGTCCAGTGCGACGCAGCCCGCCGGACCATGCCGCAGCGCTGTCAGCACGCGGAATCCGCGCGCGACGTGCAACGCGTCCGCGGCATCGCGGGCATCCAGCAGCGGGCGATAGGCGGTGGCGGCTTGCTCCACGACACGCGCCATGCCGCCGGCATCCGCAAGCGCGACATCGCCATCGCGCGCGCACGCGGCAAGCGCGGCCTCCGCATCTGCACCGACGATCGCCCGCGCCAGCGCACCCAGTGCGGAATCCGCACCAAAACGATGACTGCGGGTCAGCGCCGCGTGACAGGCGCGCAGCGGCGATTCGCGGGCCGCTTCCACCAGCGCGCCCAACACATTGCCGGCCTCCACGGCGGACAATTGGTCCGGATCGCCCAGCAGGATCAGGCGGGATTCACGCGGCACGGCGGCCAACAGTTTCGCCATCAGCGGCAGATCGACCATCGACACTTCGTCCACCACCAACACATCGAACGGCAGCGGTGAAGCGGTGTCGTGGCGTGGCTTGGCCTGCCAGGGCGACAAACCGATCAGGCGGTGCAACGTCGTTGCGTCGCGTGGCATCAGTGCCGCGACTGCAGCCGACAGCGGCAACGACGCAATTTGCACCTGGACCGACTCACGCAAGCGCGCGGCGGCCTTGCCGGTGGGCGCCGCAAGCGCGATGCGGAGCGGCTCGGCGCGTGCGTGCGCCTGTACCGCCAGTGCGGCCAGGATGCGCGCCACCACGAACGTTTTGCCGTTGCCGGGGCCACCGGTGACCAGCGTGAAGCGGTGCGTCAGCGCGATATCGATGGCGCGTTGCTGCTCGGGATCCAAAGCATCCGTGACAACGTTCGCCAGCGTGCTGGCGCTGCCGCCGACGGATCCGATGCCGCGTGCATGCGCAACCAGCGCATGCGCCAGCGCTTGCTCGTATTCGAAATAGCGGCGCAAGTACACCCGGCCCTGGGCGTCCAGCACCAATGGCCGGATGCCGTCCGCGACTGCGCCCGACTGCACCGCCGATGCGTGCTGCAGGGCGGCGCTCCATGCGCCGGCGGCTGGCAGTTTCGGCGCCTGGCCGTCACCGTCCAGACGCGCCAGCCAGCGTTGCGCATCCTTGAGCGCCAGCGCGCTGTGGCCGTCGGCGACCGCGCGCGCGGCCAATGCCGCGGCGAGCGCGGTTTCCGGCGGGTCGGCGGGAAACGCGCGTGCCACCCAGTCACCCAGCGCGGCGTCGATGCGCCGCAACCGTTGCGAGGTCAGCAAGCTCGTGGGCGTGGCCTTCATGCGGCGCTCTCCAGCGGGGCGGTGAACAGCGCGTCCATCGCTTCGATCAGCTCACGCGGGGGGCGGTCCGTGTGCACTCCGCGTCCCTCGCCCATGCCCCGCACGAACAGGTAATAGGCGCCGCCGATATGGCGGTCGTAGTCGTAGTCGGGCAGTTGCTGGCCAAGCCAGCGGTGCAACGCCAGCGTATAAATCAGCCACTGCAGGTCGTAGTCGTGTCGGGCGATTTCGGCGGCGAGCGTCGCGCCGTCGTAGGGCGGACAGTGATTGGTCTTCCAGTCGATGAGATGGAAGCGGCCGGCGTGCGTGAAGGTCAGGTCGATCTTGCCCGTGAGCAGGCCGTGCAGCCGCTGCGGCGCGACGCCGCTGCGCTGACGCTGGTACTTATGAGCGTGCAACAGCGCGTACAGTTCGGGCGTGCGCGCGGGCGCGAGCGTCAGGTGGAACTCGATTTCTGCGCGGCGCTGCATGGACGTGATGTCACACAATCGCACGTCACAAGGCAGGTTGGCATTCAGCGCGTCGCGCACGCAACCGCCGACCAACTCGACCGCGCGTGCCAGCGCGGCCTTGCCGTTGGCGAGCCCTTGCGCCTGCAGGCTGGATTCGATCAACGCGCGTTCGGACTCTGGTGTCACCGCAGCGTCGCGCCAGGCGGCGAAATCGGTGTGCTCGAACACGGCGTGCACGGCGGTGCCGAAGCGCGCACCGGCGAGGACCGGTTCCGGGCCCAGGGCCTCGGTGGGCAGGACCTCGGAATCTCCGGTGCCGGGTGCCGGGTCGCCGGCGATCTGGTTCGCGCTGCCGCGCACCAGGCGCGAAAACGACCAGGTTTGCCAATCGCGTTCGAGATCGCTGCGGGTGAATGCGCGCACGTGCAGATCCGGTGACGGCGCAGGCGTGGGTGCGCGTCGGCGCACCGTTGTGGAAGGAAGTTGCTGGATGATTTCGGCCGCGCCCCGGGCCCGCGTGCACAGATCCTCCAGCGCCTGCCGACAGCCTGGCACGTCGTCCTGCAATGCGGCTGCGCGCCCCGCTGCGTGCAGCAAGTGGAAACACGGGCTGAAGGCGGTGCTGCTGACCGGGCCCCACGGCAGCACGCACAGCGCGCTCGCGCGGGTGACGGCGACGTAAAACTTGCGCACGTCCTCGGCACGAATTTCCGTGCGCGCGCGCGTGACCACGGCGTTGCTTGCGCCCCGTCCGATCGCGACGCGTGCACCGGATTCGTCGTGGTACCAGTGCAGCGGCGGCCGGTTGTCCGGTTTGCCGTCGGGGTTCTGGCCCAGCACCGCGTAGGGCACCAGCACCACGGCGTATTCGAGGCCCTTGGCCGCATGCACGGTGGATACCGTGACCGCATCGGCGTCGGTGTCCAGGCGCAGGCGTGCCGCGTCGGCGTCGTCTGCCGCTGACACCCGCGCGCGGGCGAAGCGCGTGGCGAGGTCGGTCAGTCCAAGGCCCTGCGCGTGCAAGGCCTGCAGCAGTTCGGCCAATTGCAGGTAGTTGGCAATGCGTCGTTCGCCGTCGGGTAGCGCGAGCAACCGCGGCGCAGCCGCAGCGATGATCCCGTGCAGCCACGGCAGCGGGCCGTGGCGTGACACTGCGGTGGCCCAGGTGGCCGAGCCTTCCAGCAGTGCGGCCTGCACGGCGTCGTCGGTGAGACTGGCGGTCAGCGCGATGGCGTCCTCGCCCACCAGCACGCTGGCGCGCGCGGCACGTGCGCGACGCGCGTCGTCGGGCGCGGCCAGTGCTTCCAGCAGCAATGCAAGGTCGCCGGCCTCATCGCTGGTGGACACGCTGGCACGCAGGTTGCTACACGCGGGCACGCCGGCACGGCCCAGCGCGGCCTGCATCGCCTGCGCCTCGGCATTGGAATTCACCAGTACCGCGATGTGCCCGGGCTTGAGGCGCTCCGGTTGGCCGTCGCGGTGGCGCAACTGCATGGCCGGGTCGCGCACGGCGTTCGCGATCCACGCGACGCAGGCTTGCTCGATCGCGTGCCGTGCGAGCTCCTTGGACGGCACGGCGCTGCGCTCGGCGTGCCCGATGGCTTCCGGATCGAGCCACCAGCATTGCAAGGCCGGCAGCGGCTTGCCGTCGTGCAGCAGCGCGCGCCGGGCCACCGGACCGGCGGCGCGCGTGTCCGGGTGATCGATACCGGCTTCGATGAAGGCATTCGGTTGCGAGAACAGTGCGTTGATCGCCCGACACATGCCGTCCCCGGCGCGCCAGCTTTCCGCGAGTTGCAGGCGTTGGCCCTCGGCGTGGGCCAACGCATCCAGCCACGCGTGCACGTCGCCGCCGCGAAAACCGTAGATCGCCTGCTTGGGATCGCCGACCAGCACCAGCGTGCCGTCGCCGAACAGCGCGTGCACCACGGCCCATTGGCGCGCGTCGGTGTCCTGGAATTCGTCGATCAGCGCGGCCTTCCAGCGTGCGCGGATGCGCGGTGCGGCCACAGCCCTGCGTTCCGGATCGGCAAGCGCACGGGCCAGGCGATCCACCGCCTCGTCGTGCCCCATCAGGTTGCGTTCGGCGAGGCGCCGCGGCCGTTCGGCTTCAAGGTACGCGCGTGCGTCGTGCAACAGGTGGGCGGCGGGTAAAGTCTGTTCGCATGCTTCGGCGG
>JAICHS010000262.1 GCA_025924775.1 Rhodanobacteraceae bacterium | reverse complement strand
ACGGCGCCCGCCGCCAGACCGTACCACGCGCCCTCGTACAGGTAGGGCCGGCGTACGAACGCGGCGCTGGCGCCGACCAGTTGCTGCACCGCGATCTCATTGGCACGGCTGCGAATGTCCAGGCGCACGGTGTTGCCAATCACCAGTACCGCCGCGGCACCCAGCAGCACCGCCAGCAGCACCGTCACGCGCCGGCCCAGCGCGAGCAAGGCATCCAGCCGCGCGCGCCATTGGCCGTTGTCCTGCACCAGGTCCACCTGTGGCAGTGCACGCGTGGCCGCCACCATCTGCTCGACCTGCGCCCGGTCGCTGCCGGTGCGCGGATCGACCAGCAGCACGAACGGCAGCGGGTTGTCGGGCAGCGACTTGAGCGCGTCACCGAAACCCTGCATCACCGCCAGCTCAGCCAAGCCCTGCTGCGGCGTGCGCAGGGTCACCGCGCCGACGTCGGCGCGCGCGCGCAGGTTGGTGGCCAGCCGCTCGGCATCCGCGGCGGTGGCGCCGGTTTGCAGGAACACGTTGACCGATTGCGAATCACCCAGCGCCGTCGCCAGGTGCTGCACGTTGGCCAGCAGCAGGTAAAACGCCAGCGGCAACGCCAGTGCCAACCCCATCACTACGATGGTCAGCGCGGTGCCCAGCGGGCGCCGACCCATCTGGTGCAGGCTGTCGCGCAGGCACCACGCGTGCTGGCGGCGCCACATCGCCAGGCGCGTGTGGCGCACCGGATGGGCCATGGCGGCGGGCGCGTTCATGCCACCTCGCGCCCCGGCACGTCGTCGATCAGGTGCCCGTGGTCCAGCACCACCACGCGCTGCTTCATGCGCTTCAGCAGGGCCAGGTCGTGGCTCGCGATCAGGATGGTGCTGCCGGTCTGCCGCAGGCTCACAAACAATTGCATGATTTCTTCCGACAGCTGCGGATCGAGGTTGCCGGTCGGCTCGTCGGCAATGATAAGCGCCGGCCGCGCCACGATCGCGCGCGCGATGCCGACGCGCTGTTGTTCGCCCGTGGACAAGCCCGCCGGCGCATCCTTGTCGCGCCCGGCCAGGCCCACCTTTTCCAGCGCGCCGCGCACGCGCTTGCCGCGCTCCTCGTGGGGAATGCCCGCGATTACCAGCGGCAGCGCGACGTTGTCGGCCACGCTGCGGTCCAGCAACAGGCGGTGGTCCTGGAACACCATGCCGATGTCGCGGCGCAGCCGCGGAATGTCGCGGTGCTTCACGTGCGCCAGGTCACGGCCGTGCACCTCGATCGCGCCGCCGCTGGGGCGTTCGATCAGGGCGATCAGTTTCAAAAGGGTGGTCTTGCCCGCGCCCGAATGCCCGGTGACGAACAGCATCTCGCCGGCCTCGACCCCGAACGACACGTCGATCAGCGCCTCGCGGCCCTCGGGATAGCGTTTGCTGACGGAATCGAAGTGGATCACGTGAATGGGAATCGAACTGCGGAGGCAAGATGCCGGAGCGAACGCCGGCGAAGCCTACGGCCCGAAGGGCGAGCCGCAGGACGCGGCGAGTTTATCGGGAATCGGGACTCGCGAATTGGCGAGAGCCCAACAACAGTTCGCCATGCCGGTGCGACCCAGGGCCGAAACCGGAATCCATGTTCCAGATGCCCATGGACGCCACAACCACGGCTGGGCTCCGGGTTCCGCTTGCAGCGGCCCCGAATGACGACATCAGGGCGCCTGATCAGCGTCGCATCCCCGCAAGGCTCTTTCGGTTGGAAAATTTATCGTCATTCCGGGGCCGTCCGCGCGGTTTGCGGACGGAACCCGGAATCGGTCCTGTGTTTACCAGGTTTGCGAAACCGATTGACTCGCGCCATCCATGGCGCTCGCGCTATGCGCCGCCGCTGGCGTTCGCGTTTGCAATCCCTGCAAACGCAGTCGGGTTCGCCTGCAATGGAGCCGCAGGTGCCCCGGAATGACGAGAACCGTTGATTGCCGACATATGGCGTGCACCGGGTCAGGGCGCGAGCTGCGACCGCGCGGTCAGGCAAGCCGGTCGGTTGCGGGCGGTCAGGCTTTGGCGACGGGCGATGCGGCGTGACCCGCGGGCTTGCGATGCCGGCGGCGGTGCTTCTTCGCGGGCTGGCCATCGGTTGCCGCGATTCCAGGCGCGGCCGCTTCGGCTTCCGCGTGGTCGCGGTGCACCGGCTGCGCCGGCGCGCGCGGCGGCGGCGCCTTCAGCCACGCGGGTTCGATCGCTTGCACCGGAATCTTCATGCCGATATAGCGCTCGATGTCGGGCAGATTCACCGCGTACAGGTCGCAGGCGAAGCTGATCGCATCGCCTTCCGCGCCCAGCCGCGCGGTGCGGCCGATGCGGTGCACGTAGTCCTCGCCGTCCTGCGGCAGGTCGTAGTTGAAGATGTGGGTGACTTCCTTGATGTCGAGGCCGCGCGCGGCGACGTCGGTCGCGACCAGCACGTCCACCTCGCCCTGCTTGAAGCGTTCCAGCAACCGCTGGCGCTTGGCCTGGGGTACGTCGCCCGACAGCGCGCCCACCCGCAGGCCGTGCCGGCGCAGGCGTTCGGTGACGCGTTCGGCGGCGGCGCGGGTGTTGACGAACACGATGCTGCGGTGCGGCTGCAGTTGCTCGAACAGGTTCAGCAGCAGCGGCAGCTTTTCTTCCTTGGCCGGGAAGTACACCAGCTGGCGCACGCGGTCCGCGGTGACGTGCTCGGTTTCCACCACCAGCTTCTCGGGCTGGTTCATGTGCTCGTAGGCCAGCTCCAGCACCCGGAACGACAGCGTTGCCGAGAACAGCATGTTCTGGCGTTCGCCGCGCGGCGGCATCCGGTGCAGCAGGTAGCGGATGTCCTTGATGAAGCCGAGGTCGAACATGCGGTCGGCCTCGTCGATCACCATGGCTTCCACGGCGCGGAAACTGAAGACGTGCTGCTTGAAGTAATCGATCAGGCGGCCGGGCGTGGCGACGATGATGTCGCAGCCGTCGCGCAACTGCTGGCGCTGCTTGTCGTAATCGACGCCGCCGTAGATCAGCGCGATGCGCAGGCCGGTGTGGCGCCCGATGGCCTGCGCGTCCTTGTCGATCTGGATGGCCAGCTCGCGCGTCGGCGCAATGATGACCGCGCGCGGGTCGTTGTCCTTGCGCTCGGGAATCGCCGGCCGGGTGAGCAGGCGGTTCATCACCGTCACGAGGAACGCACAGGTCTTGCCCGTGCCGGTCTGCGCCTGGCCCGCCACGTCGCGGCCCGCCAGGGTCACCGGCAGGGTCAGCGCCTGGATCGGCGTGCAGCGGGTGAAGCCGCATGCGGCAAGGCCGGCGGCGAGGTGAGGATGCAAGTTGAATTGTTCGAAGAAGGTGTCAGTGAGGACTTGGTCGGCCATGAAGTTTCTCGGCCAGCCACGGCGCGTTCACGCGTGCCGCGAATGGCTGCTGGTGGGAACCCGGTGCTCGCGCGCTTGAACCACGCGTCGGGTTGCGATGAAATGGCACGCGGTTGCGTGGCATGGCATGGACAGGCGGCACGCTGCGTGCATCCCGTCCAAGTACCTGTTTCGATTGTAGCAGCGCATCTCCCCACGTCCGCGCTTGCAATTGCGCGGCCTCTCCCCCACTTTGTCGGGACATCATCCCGCCGCAGGTTCCACCATGAGCGAAAACATCACCCACGTCAAAGACGCCGATTTCGAATCCGAAGTGTTGAAGTCCGATACCCCCGTGCTGGTGGACTTCTGGGCGGAGTGGTGCGGACCGTGCAAGTCGATCGCCCCGATGGTGGACGATATCGCCAAGCAGTACGCCGGGCGCCTCAAGGTGGCCAAGGTCAACATCGACGAAAACCAGAAAACCCCGATGCAATACGGCATCCGTGGCATCCCAACGCTGATGGTGTTCAAGGGCGGCAAGGTCGAAGCCACCCAGATCGGCGCGGTGGGCAAGGGGCAGTTGACGCAGATGATCGACCGCGCCATTTAGTGCGATCGT
>JAICHS010000261.1 GCA_025924775.1 Rhodanobacteraceae bacterium | reverse complement strand
GAGGCCCGCGCCGCGCTGGTGCCGCCCCTCACGCTGGACGAGGCGCTGCCGATCACGCGGCGCGCGGACGAAATCACGCGCCTGATCCGCGAACACCCGGTTCTGGTAATCGCGGGCGAAACCGGCTCCGGCAAGACCACCCAGTTGCCCAAACTGTGCCTTGCCGCGGGGCGCGGCGTGGCCGGCATGATCGGTTGCACCCAGCCGCGGCGGCTGGCGGCGCGCGCGATGGCGCAGCGCGTGGCCAGTGAGTTGGGTGGCGAGCCGGGCGGCGTGGTGGGCTATGAGGTGCGGTTTTCCAAACACCTCGGCGAACACACGCTGGTGAAGTTCATGACCGACGGCATCCTGTTGGCCGAGATGGCGCACGACCGCTGGTTGTCGGCCTACGACACCCTGATCATCGACGAGGCGCACGAACGCAGCCTCAACATCGACTTCCTGCTGGGGTATCTGAAGGGCCTGTTGCGCAAGCGCCGCGACCTGAAGCTGATCGTCACCTCGGCCACCATCGATACCGCGCGTTTCGCGGAACATTTCGACCATGCGCCGGTGGTCGCGGTGGAAGGTCGCGCGTATCCGGTCGAAGTTCGTTACCGCCCCTCCGGCGAGCGCCCGGTGGAAGGCCGCGACGAAGTTCCTCCCCCCGCGGCGCGGGGGAAGGTGGCGGAAGGCCGAAAGGGGGCAGCCGACAACGTGACCGAACGCGTCGTGTCGGCCCTCGACGACATCACCCGCGAGGATCCGCGCGGCGACGTGCTGGTGTTCTTGCCGGGCGAACGCGAGATCCGCGACACGCACCTGGCGCTGGCGCGCCGCCAGTACCGCCACACCGAAGTGCTGCCGTTGTACGCGCGGCTGTCGGCGAAGGAACAGGATCGCGTGTTCAAGCCGGGGCCGGCGCGCCGCATCGTGCTGGCGACCAACGTCGCGGAAACATCATTGACGGTGCCGCGCATCCGCTGGGTGGTGGATTCCGGCGATGCACGCGTCAAGCGCTACTCGCGCCGCAGCCAGATCGAACGCCTGCGGATCGAGTCGATCTCGCAGGCCGCCGCCAACCAGCGCGCCGGGCGCTGCGGACGCGTCGGGCCGGGCATCTGCGTGCGCCTGTACGACGAGGCGGATTTCGCCGCGCGCCCGGCCTACAGTGACCCCGAAATCCTGCGCAGCGCGCTGGCCGACGTGATCCTGCGGATGCTGGACCTCGGGCTTGGCGACGTGGAGGCCTTCCCGTTCATCGATCCGCCCGATCCGCGCGCTGTCAACGATGGCTGGCGGCGGCTGGCGGAGATCGGCGCGGTCGATGACGCCCGTCATTTGACCGCCATGGGCCGCCAGCTTGCGCGCATTCCCATCGACGCGCAGCTTGCGCGCATGCTGGTGGAGGCGAAGCATTTGGGCGCGTTGCGCGAGGTGTTGCCGATCGTCGCGCTGCTGGGCACCCAGGATCCGCGCGAGCGGCCCGCCGACAAGCAGCAGCAGGCCGACGCCGCGCACGCCGAATTCGTCGACCCGCAATCGGATTTCGTCGGCGTCCTGAACCTGTGGCGCGCCTACCGGCAGGCGCACGAAGAGCTCACGCAATCGAAATTGCGCGACTGGTGCGGCAAGCACTTCGTCTCGTTCATGCGGATGCGCGAGTGGCGGGAGTTGCATCGGCAACTGCTGCTCGAAGCGGGGAACCGGAAACCGGGAACAGGGACAGGGAGCACGCTGCGTGAATCTCCCGTTCCCGATTCCCCGTTCCCCGTTCCCGATTCTTATCACTCCATCCATCTCGCGCTGCTGGCGGGTTTGCCCGCCAACGTGGCGCGCAAGGACGAGCAGGGCGTGTACCGCGGCACGCGCGAGCGCAGGTTCAAGGTGTTCCCTGGCTCGGCGCTGGCCAAGAAGCCTCCTGCCTGGTTGTTCGTGGCGCAGGTTCTCGACCTCGGTGGCAAGGTGTGGGGGATGCAGTGCGCGCGTATCGAACCCGCGTGGGTCGAGCGGCAGGCGGCGCACCTGTTGAAGCGCAGCTGCAGCGATCCATACTGGTCGCGCGCGCGCGGCGTGGTGCAGGCGTTCGAGCAGGTGTCGTTGTTCGGGCTGGTGTTGGTCGAGCGGCGCACGGTGACGTTCGCGCAGCAGGACCCCGCGCTGGCGCACGCGATTTTCCTGCGCGAGGCACTGGCCCGTTGCGAAATCGATTGCCGCGCCGACTTCGTGCACGCCAACGCACGCATTCTCGACGAAGCGCGCGCGATCGAAGCCCAACAGCGCCGCGAAGGCCTGCTGAAGTCTGATGAGGATCTGGCCGGCTTTTTTACCGGAAAACTGCCGCAGGA
Source organism: Rhodanobacteraceae bacterium (assembly GCA_025924775.1). Classification (GTDB taxonomy): domain Bacteria; phylum Pseudomonadota; class Gammaproteobacteria; order Xanthomonadales; family Rhodanobacteraceae; genus 66-474. The sequence continues at coordinate 1,634 of JAICHS010000261.1, read as the reverse complement.
GATCGCCTCCGCCGCCGCGCTGGACGCCTGGTTCAGGCGTGCGTCTGCGGTCGAGCGTGCGGCATTGCGCTGGTCGTTGCGCGACGTGCTGGAGCCGGGTGCGCACGGCGATGCTGGGGCGTTTCCGGAAGCCATGCAGGTCGGCAACCAGGCGCTCGCGCTGGAGTACCGGTTCGTCCCGGGCGACGCGGCCGATGGCGTCACCCTGCGCGTCGCGTTGCCGCTGTTGAATGCGGTTCCGGCGGCGCGCTGCGAGTGGCTGGTGCCGGGCCTGCTTGCCGACAAGGTGGCGGCGCTGATCCGCAGCCTGCCCAAGGCGTTGCGCCGCAGCTTCGTGCCGGCGCCCGAGTTCGCGCGCGCCTTCATGGAGGCCGAGTCACCCCGCGACCAGCCACTGGCCGCGGCACTGGCGGCGTTTCTGCGGCGGGTGACCGGCGTTGCCGTGGATGCCGAGGCATTCGATGTCGCGGGCTTGCCGGCGCATCTTTTGATGCGCTTTGACGTGCGTGACGAGCATGGGCATTCGCTGGCCGCCGAGCGCGATCTGGCCGCCTTGCGGGAACGCTTCGGCGCGCGTGCGCGCGCGGCGTTTTCGCAACATGCCGCGGCCAGCGTGACCCGTGAAAACGTGCGGGGCTGGGACTTCGACGACCTGCCGCGCGAAACGCGGGCGCGCGACGGCATGGCGGCCTACCCGGCACTGGTCGACCTGGGCGAAGTGGTGGCGCTGCGGGTGTTCGAAAATGCGGGCGAAGCCGCCAAGGCCCACCGCGCGGGTGTGGTGCGCCTGCTGCGGCTCGCTTTGGCGGCGGAGTTCAAGCGCACACAAAAGCAGTTGCCGTTGCAGAAGCGGCTGGCGCTGGCGTTCGCGCCGCACGGGCGCGCCGACGGGTTGCGCGAGGACATCACCGAGGGCGCGTTCGCGGATGTGCTGGCCGAACACGACCTGGACGTGCGTCGGCGTGACGACTGGGATGCGCTGCGCGCGAGCGTGGCGCGGGGCCTGTTTGCGGCGGCGATGGAGCGGCTGCAACTGGCCGAGCCGATCCTGGCGGCGCTGGCCGACCTGCAACCGTGGTTGAAGCCCGCGAACAAGGGCCAGGCGGCGGCGAGCTACGCCGATTTGCGTGGCCAGCTCGAGGCGTTGCTGGCGCCGGGCTGCCTGCGCGAGCTGCCGCGGGCGCGGCTGGCGCAACTGCCGCGCTACCTCAAGGGCATGCGCCTGCGCGCAGAAAAACTGCGCAGCGATCCCGCGCGCGACCATTCACGCATGCAACAGGTATTGCCGTACTGGCGCGCGGTGCTCGATGCGCGTGCCTCGGGTGATACGTCCGACACGTTGGATGCGCTGCGCTGGCTGGTCGAAGAATGGCGCGTGTCGGTGTTCGCGCAGGAACTCAAGACCGCCGAACCCGTATCCGGCAAGCGCATGGCACAGGCACTGGCCGCGCTGGCGGCGCGCTGAAGCAACATTGTGGCGGTCGCGTCGCCGTACCGGTGCGCGGCCGCGGCGTGTCGTGCAGGCCTCAGCGCGGGCCGAACTCGTCGACCATCTGGGTCATGGTGCGCGCGACGCAGGCGGCGTCGCAGCGGCCGGCAAGAAACCCGGAGCCGCAGGCCATCAGTTCGGCCAG
>JAICHS010000260.1 GCA_025924775.1 Rhodanobacteraceae bacterium | reverse complement strand
CGACGCCCCCGGCCGCCAGGAACGTGAGATGCCGCTTCAGGTAGTGGAACTCGCCGATGTGCTGGCCATCGGCCACCGCGATGGAGCTCGACGCCACCATCACGATGCCGAACGCGACCAGCCCGACGATGGCCAGCAGCAGCCACGGGTCGTGGCGACCCGCGGGGCCGTACCTGCGAACTGCCTGGGTTGGACCGAATCCGAGCATTACCGTACCTTGAGTGTCGCCAGGCCGACCAGCACCAACACCACCGAAATGATCCAGAACCGCACGATCACGCGCGGCTCGGGCCAGCCCTTCAATTCGAAGTGATGGTGGATCGGCGCCATCCGGAACACGCGCTTGCCGCGCAACTTGAAACTGCCCACCTGCAGCATCACCGACGCGGTCTCGACCACGAACAGGCCGCCCATCACCAGCAGGATGATTTCCTGGCGCACGATCACCGCGACGCAGCCGATCGCAGCGCCGATCGCCAGTGCACCGACGTCGCCCATGAACACCTGCGCGGGATAGGTGTTGAACCACAGGAAGCCGAGCCCCGCGCCGGTCAAGGCCCCGCAGAACACCGCAAGCTCGCCCGCGCCGGGAATCGATGGAATGCCGAGGTAGGCCGAAAACACCGCGTTGCCCGCGAGGTAGGCGAATGCACCCAGCGCGGCCGCCACCAGCACCGCCGGCATGATCGCAAGCCCGTCGAGGCCGTCGGTGAGGTTCACCGCGTTGGAAAACCCGACGATCCAGAGATACGCGACCACCACGAAGCCGCCACCCAGCGGAATGGCGACGTGCTTGAACAGCGGCACGTACAGCGCGGTCGCAGCCGGGACGTTCGCGGTGTGGAACAGGAACAGCCCGGCAGCGAGGCCCACCACGGATTGCGCCAGGTATTTCCAGCGCGCGGGCAAGCCATGCGGATCCTTCAGCACCAGCTTGCGGTAATCGTCGTAGAAGCCGATCACGCCGCAGGCAAGTGTCACCACCAACACCACCCACAGGTAGCGGCTGGAAAGGTCGCCCCACAACAGCGTCGCGATCACGATCGCGGCCAGGATCAGGGTGCCGCCCATGGTCGGCGTGCCGGCCTTGGCCAGGTGCGTCTTCGGGCCGTCGTTGCGGATCACCTGCCCGGCCTTGAGTTCCGTCAGGCGGCGGATCACCGCGGGCCCGGCGAACAGCGCGACGAACAGCGCCGTCAGCGCCGCCATGATGGTGCGGAAGGTGATGAAGTCGAATAGCCGGAAGGCGCCGTAGTGGTGCTCCAGCCATTGCGCGAGTTCAAGCAACATGCCGGCCACCCCCCTGGTCGTCGTCCAGCAACGCCGCCACCACCTTCTCCATGTGCGAGGCGTGAGAGCCCTTTACCAACACGGTGACGTTGGCGTGCAGGTCATGGCGCAGCGCCGCGACCAGCGCCGCCTGGTCGGGGAACACCCGTGCTGTGGCGCCGAAGGCCTCGGCCGCGTGCGGTGCCAGCCTGCCGACGGCATACACGCGGGCAATGCTCTGCCGGCGCGCCGCCTCGCCGACGCGCGCGTGCAAACTCGCGGCATCCGGCCCCAGCTCACCCATGTCGCCCAGCACCAGCCAGCGTTCGCCCGGCTGCAGCGCGAGCGTCGCGACCGCCGCCAGCGCCGAGCCCGGGTTGGCGTTGTAGCTGTCGTCGATCAGCGTCCAGCCCTTGGCCGACGTGCGCCGCAGCAACCGGCCACCGACCGCTTCGGCGGTACCGAGGCCCGCGACGATCGTGTCCAGCGGCACCTCGACCGCCAATGCCAGGGCCGCCGCCGCCGCCGCATTGGCGACGTTGTGGCGGCCGGGCAGCGGCAGGCGCACCGCGGCGTCGCCCGCAGGCGTGCGCAAGGTGAAGGCACTGCCTTCGGGTCCAAGCTCGACATCGGTCGCGGCGACGTCGGCGTCGGCTTCCAGCCCAAAGCGCAACTTGCGGCGCGCGCCGGCAAGACCGGTGAAATACAGCGCGAACGCGTCGTCGGCATTGATGACCGCCACGCCGTCCGCGGGCAGCGCCTGGTACATCGCGCCCTTGGTTTCGGCAATGCCCTCCAGCGTGTGCATGCGCTCAAGGTGTGCCGGCCCGACATTGTTGACCAGGCCCACGCGCGGATGCGCGATCGACGCCAGGTAGGCGATGTCGCCCGGTTTGCCCGCGCCCATTTCCAGCACCGCGAAGCGCGTGTCTTCCGGCATGGCCAGCAGCGTAAGCGGCAGGCCGATTTCATTGTTGAAGCTGCCCGACGTCGCGTGGGTCTTGCCGTGCAAGGCCAGGATGCGGGCCGCCAGCGTCTTCACGCTGGTCTTGCCGTTGGAGCCGGTGATGCCCAGCACCACGACGTCGCGTTGCGTACGCACCGCACTGGCAAGGTCCCCCAGTGCGTGCAGGGTGTCGGCCACCGCGATTTGCGGAAGGTCGGCTGGCACGCGCCGCGACACCACCGCACCCGCAGCGCCACGCGCAGCGGCCGCGGCGACATGGTCGTGGCCATCGTGCGTCTCGCCCACCAGTGCCACGAACAACTCACCGGGCCTGAGGGTGCGCGAATCGGTCGAAACACCCCGCACGTCCGCGTCCGCGCCTTGCAGCACGCCGCGCGTCCATACCGCGATTTCCTTGAGCCTGAGGTTCAGCATGGACGCGCCTCCAGGGCGGCATGCGCCACCTGCGCGTCATCGAACGGGCGTTTGTGGCCGGCGACTTCCTGATAGGTTTCGTGGCCTTTGCCCGCGATCAGCACCACGTCGCCGGGGCGCGCCTGCGCGATCGCAAGACCAATCGCGCGCGCGCGGTCGCGCTCGACCGTCGCGGCTTGCGGCACGTGCATGCCCGCAACGATTTGCGCCACGATCGCGTCGCCATCTTCGCCGCGCGGGTTGTCGTCGGTCACCACGACCGCATCCGCCAGCCGTTCGGCGATCGCGCCCATGATGGGGCGCTTGCCGGCATCGCGCTCACCGCCGCAGCCGAACACGCAGATCAACTTGCCCTCGCAGTGTTCGCGCAGGGTCCCGAGCACCTGCTCCAGTGCATCGGGTTTGTGCGAGTAGTCGACCACCACCAGCGGCGCCGCGCCACCGCCCAGCCGGTTCATGCGGCCCGCGACCGGTTCCAGCTCGCGCAAGGTTTCCACGATGCGCGCGAACGGCACCGCGAGCGCACCCAGCACGCCCGCCACCGCCAGCAGGTTGGCGACGTTGAAGCGGCCCAGCAGGCGGCTTGCGACGTGGCCCGCCCCCCAGGGGGTCGCGAGTTCGAAGTCGATGCCGTCGCCGTGGGTGTGCACGCCGGTCGCGCGCACCGCGGCATCGGCGGAAGCGATGCCGTACCGGAGCGCCTGCACGTTGCCCGGCAACTGCGCGGCCAGCTTGCGACCCCAGGCGTCATCGACATCGACCACGGCGGCCGCAAGGCCCGGCCATGCGAACAGCTTGGCCTTGGCCGCGAAATACGCTTCCATCGTGTGGTGGTAATCGAGATGGTCGCGCGTGAGGTTGGTGAACACCGCGACGTCGAAATGGATGCCGTCCACGCGATGCTGGTCGAGTGCGTGCGAGGACACTTCCATCGCGACGTGAGTTGCGCCGGCATCGCGGAAATCGGCCATCAACCCGTGCACGCGGATTACGTCCGGCGTGGTGCGCTCGCCCGCGCGCAACGCGCCGTGCAGGCCGGCGCCCAGGGTGCCGATGGTCGCGGCGCGCCGGCCGAGATGCGAGAAAGCCTGCGCCAGCAATTGCACCGTGGAGGTTTTGCCACTGGTGCCGGTGACGCCGACCACGGTCAGCGCTGCCGAAGGGTCGCCGTAGAACCGCGCGGCGATCTGGCCGAGATGCGAACGCAGGTCTTCTATCCATACATCAGGAGCGGGGAGCGGGGAACGGTGAACCAAGGAAGCACGCGATCCGACCGTTCCCTGTTCCCTGTTCCCTGTTCCCGATTCTTCGGCAAGGACGGCCACTGCACCCTGCGCCACCGCCGCAT
>JAICHS010000259.1 GCA_025924775.1 Rhodanobacteraceae bacterium | reverse complement strand
GAGGCCAACGCCTACGTCGCCGAACACGCGCCGTGGGTGTTGGCGAAAGACGAATCGAAGCGTGCGGAACTGCACGTGGTGCTGACGCTGGCGCTCAACTATTTCCGCCTGCTGAGCATCTGGCTCGCGCCCGCGGTACCGGCCACGGCCGCACGCGCGTTCGATTTCCTGGACGACCACCCCGCGCGCTTCGACGCCGCGCGCATGCCGCTGCTTGGCCACGCGATCAAACCGTTCCATGCGCTCGCCACCCGCATCGACCCCAAGCACATCACCGCCATGATCGAAGCCTCGAAGGAATCGTTGCAGGCGACGGCACCTGCTGCGTCTGCCCCTCACCCCGGACCTCTCCCGCAAGCGGGAGAGGGTGACAAGCGCGGAACCACGGTCACGACTGATGCTACCAAGCGGTCAGCCTCTCCGAGCCCCGAGCGCGGAGCCGCGGATTCCGACACCATTTCCATCGACGAATTCGCCAAGCTCGACCTGCGCGTCGCCAAGGTGCTGGCCTGCGAGGCGGTGGAGGGCTCGACCAAGCTGTTGCGCTTCGAACTGGACGCCGGGGATCTCGGCAAGCGCCAGATCTTCTCCGGCATCAAGGCCGCCTATCCGGAGCCCGGCAAGCTGGTCGGGCGCAGCGTCGTGTTCATCGCCAACCTTGCCCCGCGCAAGATGCGCTTTGGGGTCAGTGAAGGCATGATCCTGTCGGCCGGCAGTGGCGGCGCGGATTTGTTTCTGCTGGATGCGGATACGGGTGCCACGCCGGGCATGCCGGTCAAGTAGCACGTAGCGCGGAAACGAATATTCAACGCTCCTGGTCGGTCGGGCGCATCAGGATCTCGTTGATGTTGACGTGCGGCGGTTGCGTCACGCAATAAAGCACCGCATTGGCGATGTCTTCGCTTTGCAGTTGCCGCATCGAATCGGCCCACGCATTAAGCGCCGTTTGGGTCTCCGCGTGTCCGATATGGTCGCGCAGCTCGGTTGCCGCGACGCCGGGCTCGATCACGCTGACGCGGATGCGATCCTTGTAAACCTCCTTGCGCAGCGATTCCGAGAACGCCACCACGCCGAACTTGGTCGCGGAGTAGCCCCCGCCATTCACGCTGGCTATGCGCCCAGCGGTAGACGCGATATTGACGACGTGGCCATCGCGCCGCGCGCGCATGCCCGGCAGCGCAGCTTGCGTCGCAGCGATCAGCGCCATGACGTTGAGGTCGAACATGTGCCGCCAGCGATCGAGGTCCGCGCTGTCGATGGGCTCCAGGTACATCACGCCGGCATTGTTGACCAGGATGTCCAGCTTGCCGAAATGCGCTTCCGTTTCGCGCACCACGCGCTGCGGCTCACCCTGCGCGGCGAGGTCCGCCACGATGACATGAACTTCACCGCGCGCGTCGCGAATGCGCCCGGCCAGTGCCTGCAGGCGCTCGGCGCGACGCGCGGTGATCGCCACTTTCGCGCCCTCGGCGGCCAACGCCAGCGCGCAGGCTTCACCGAACCCCGAGGAGGCACCGGTGACCAGTGCCACGCGTCTTTCCAGCCTGGATTGCATGATCGTTCCCCGCCTGAAAATTCGACGATACTGCTACAGTCGTGAACGCGGCGTCGGCCTGCACGCCGAGGACTCCCACCATGCAGAAAATGCTAGTACCGCTGGCGATCGCCCTTGCGCTCATGCTCGCCTGCACCGATGCGAAGCCCGCAGTCCACGCAGCCGCGACGACCAAACCCGCGCCGACGATGGACCAGATCCTTGCGGCGTCCAAGCCTTCCGACTGGCGCCCGCTGAACCCGGACGACACGCTGTACATGGACCTGCCGCAGGGCCGCGTGGTGATCGAACTCGACCCCGCGTACGCGCCGCTGCACGCCGCGAACATCCGCACGCTCGCCCGCGAACACTACTGGGACGGGCTTGCGGTCCTGCGCGTGCAGGATGGTTTCGTCACGCAATGGGGTGACCCGGCCGCCGAAGCCAAGCATTCCGCACATCCGCCGCGCGCGCTCGGCCAGGCCAAGGCTTCGCTCGCGCCGGAGTTCGAACGCGCGATCACGGACGGCCTGCCCTTCACCCGACTCCCCGATGGCGACGTCTACGCGCCCGAGGTCGGCTTCAGCAACGGCTTTCCGGTCGCACTCGATCCGCAAACCGGCAAGACCTGGCTGGTGCACTGCTACGGCATGGTCGGCGCCGGCCGTGACAACACCCCCGATTCCGGCCCCGGCACCGAGCTGTACGCCGTGATCGGGCAGGCACCGCGCCAGCTCGATCGCAACATCGCACTGGTCGGCCGCGTGGTGCAGGGCATGCAATATCTTTCGGACCTGCCGCGCGGCAACGGGCCCATGGGCTTCTACAAGAACCCCGCACACCAGACGCGAATCCTGCGCGTGCGGCTGGCGTCCGAGCTTCCAGCCTCCGAGCGCATGCAGCTTGAAGTGCTGCGCACCGACACTCCTACCTTTACCGTGCTGGTGGAATCGCGCCGCAATCGCAGCGATGCGTGGTACCTCCACAAGGTCGGCAGGATCGACGTGTGCAACGTGCCGTTGCCGGTGCGCCGGATGCCGGGCGCGACAGGTGCGCCGTAGCGTGCTGTCGTGTTCGCCGTCGACGCAAACGCGCGCGTAGCCCGGCGTGCCGGATTGACCCGCCGGCGCTGCAGCGGCCGGTTGCTCGCGGTGCTGGTTGCCTGCGCGGGCATCAGTCATGTGGCTGCGGGCGCCGTGGCGCCACAACCATCACCACCGCCAGCAGCGGTCGCCCAGCGCGCATGCGACGCGATCGCCACGCACGCCGGGGCACCGGTCGGCCCACCGGAGTTCCTGCAAAGCTACGTCTTCGAAAACGATGACGGCGAACCCGCGCTGAATACGGCCGCGTTCACCTACGACAACGCCCTCGCCGTCATCGCGCTGATCGGCTGCCACCGGCTGCCACAGGCCTTGCGCGTCGGTGAGGCCCTGCGTGCGGCCGCGCTCGCCGGCCCGCGTCTGCGCAACGCCTACCGTGCCGGGCCGGTCAAGGGCGAGCCGCTGCCCAACGGCTGGTGGGATGCCAAAGCCAAGCGATGGCAGGAAGACCGCTACCAACTCGGTACCGCCGCCGGCAACGTCGCCTGGGCTGGGTTGGCGTTGCTGGCGCTGGACAACGCCACCGGCGAGCGGCGCTGGCGCGATGCGGCCGCGCAGCTTGCGCACTGGATCGTCGATCACACCGCGGGTGCGGCCGGGGCGCCCGGGTTCACCGGTGGCGTGGATGGCTTCGATGCCGATCCGGTAAAGCTCGCGTGGGAATCGACCGAACACAACATCGACGCGGCGGCGCTGTTCGCGTGGCTGGCGCGCGATGGCACGCCGGGCCAATGGCAACAACCCGCAGAGTCGGCACTGCGATTTGTGGATTCGCAGTGGGACGCGGCCTCCGGGCATTTCCTGATCGGCACCCTGCCGGATGGGCACGAGAACACGACCGGTTCGGCCATCGACGTACAGATGTGGGCGCTGTTGTTGCCGGGCGCGCGGCCCGAGTGGCGGCGCGACATCGACTACGCTGAAACACATTACGCCGTTCCGGGCGGGTTCGATTTCAATTCCGACCGCGATGGCCTATGGCTCGAGGGCACCGCACAGGCGGCGTTGGCGTTCCGGAGCCTCGGGCTGGATGCCAAGGCCGACAACCTGCTGCGCACCGTCGCCGGGCAGTTCAGCGCCAGCGGCTACGTGTACGCGACGCGGGAACCCAGGATCACGACCGGCCTTGCACTGGGACCGAACAGCAGCCGCGCGGATTTTTACTACTACCGCCGCCCGCACCTCGCCGCGACCGCGTGGGCGGCGCTGGCCGCGCTGGAATGGAACCCGTTCGTGCCGCACGGGCGGCACGCCAAGTAGACGCGATTGGTATTCGCAGCGCAGTGCGTTCAGAACGTCACTGTCCCCTGCAGCATCGTGCTGTCAGCTTGCTCCCGTCGATCCTGTTGGTGCATATATCCAAGCCGCAAGCCGAAGTTGTGGG
>JAICHS010000258.1 GCA_025924775.1 Rhodanobacteraceae bacterium | reverse complement strand
GCGCGTTCGCTGCACTCCGCCCTTCGGTCCGAAGGGGGAAGACCCCACATCGGACGGGTCGCTATAGTAACGGGCTTTGTCGCCTGCATTCTTCATGGACACCATCCGCATCCGCGGCGCGCGCACCCACAACCTCAAGAACATCGACCTCGACCTGCCGCGCGACCAGTTGATCGTGATCACCGGTCTGTCGGGTTCGGGCAAGTCCTCGCTGGCCTTCGACACGCTGTATGCCGAGGGCCAGCGCCGTTACGTCGAATCGCTGTCGTCGTACGCGCGGCAGTTCCTGTCGATGATGGAAAAGCCCGACGTCGACCACATCGAAGGCCTGTCGCCGGCAATCTCGATCGAGCAGAAATCGACCTCGCACAATCCGCGTTCGACGGTCGGCACCATCACCGAAATCCACGACTACCTGCGCCTGCTGTACGCGCGCGTGGGCACGCCGCGCTGCCCCGAGCACGGTATCCCCCTGGCCGCGCAGACGGTCAGCCAGATGGTGGACCAGACGCTGGCGTTGCCGGAGGACAAGCGCTTCATGCTGCTGGCGCCGGTGGTCCGCGAGCGCAAGGGCGAGCACGTACAGGTGTTCGAACAGTTGCGCGCGCAGGGCTTCGTGCGCGCGCGCGTCGACGGCAAGGTCTGCGACCTCGACGACGTGCCCGCGCTGGGTCTGCGCATCAAACACACCATCGAGGCGGTGATCGACCGCTTCCGCCCGCGCGCGGATTTGAAACAACGCCTGGCCGAATCGTTCGAAACCGCGCTGCGCCTGGGCGAAGGCCTGGCCATCCTGGTCGACCTGGACGACGCCAAGGCGCCGGAGCAGCTGTTCTCCTCGCGCTATTCCTGCCCGCAGTGCGATTACTCGCTGCCGGAGCTGGAACCGCGCCTGTTTTCGTTCAACTCGCCGGTCGGCGCGTGCCCTGCGTGCGACGGCCTCGGCGTCACCGAATTCTTCGACCCGGCGCGCGTGGTGACGCATCCCGAGCGCAGCCTCGCCAACGGCGCGATCCGCAGCTGGGACCGGCGCAACCCGTACTACTGGCAGATGGTGCTGTCGCTGGCCAAGCACTATGGCTTTGATCCGGAAACGCCGTGGAACAAGTTGCCCAAGGCCACCCGCGACGCGGTGTTGAACGGCTCCGGCAATGCAGCCATTGCGTTCAAGTACACGCCCGCCAACACCGGCGGCGCGGTCACGCGCAAGCACCGTTTCGAGGGCATCATCCCCAACCTCGAACGCCGCTACCACGACACCGATTCCAACATGGTGCGCGAGGAACTGGCGCGCTTCATCAGCGAGCGGCCCTGCCCGGAGTGTCATGGCGAGCGCTTGAACCTGTCCGCGCGCAACGTGTTCGTGGCCGACATCAACCTGCCCGCGCTGTCGGCGCTGGCGATCGGCGACGCGCAGCGTTTCGTGGAAAAGCTTGAGCTGCCGGGTTGGCGCGGCGAGATCGCGGCGCGCATCGTCAAGGAAATCCACGAACGCCTGCGGTTCCTGATCGACGTCGGCCTGGATTACCTGACCCTAGACCGCAAGGCCGATTCGTTGTCGGGCGGCGAGGCGCAACGCATTCGTCTCGCCTCACAGATCGGCGCGGGCCTCGTCGGCGTGATGTACGTGCTGGATGAACCGTCGATCGGCCTGCACCAGCGCGACAACGCGCGGCTGCTGGGCACGTTGACGCGCCTGCGCGACCTCGGCAACACCGTGATCGTGGTGGAACACGACGAGGATGCCATCCGCACCGCCGATCGCGTGGTGGACATCGGTCCCGGCGCCGGCGTGCACGGCGGCGAAGTGGTGGCCGCGGGCACGCTTGACGACATCCTGAAGGAACCGCGCTCGTTGACCGGCCAGTACCTTTCGGGCAAGCGCAGCATCGACGTGCCGCAACTGCGCCGCCAGCCAGATCCCAAGCGTGTGCTGAAACTGAAGGGCGCGCACGGCAACAACCTCCAGCACGTCGACCTCGAAATTCCGGCGGGCTTGTTCACCTGCATTACCGGCGTGTCGGGTTCGGGCAAGTCCACGCTGGTCAACGACACGCTGTACCAGATCGCCGCGCTGGAGTTGAACGGTGCGTCGGCGCAACCGGCGCCCTACGAATCCATTGAGCACCTCGACCTGTTCGACAAGGTGCTGGACATCAACCAGGCGCCGATCGGGCGCACGCCGCGCTCGAATCCGGCCACCTACACCGGCGTATTCACGCCGCTGCGTGAATTGTTCGCGCAGGTGCCGGAATCACGCGCACGTGGCTACCAGGCCGGCCGCTTCAGCTTCAACGTCAAGGGTGGGCGCTGCGAAGCCTGCGAGGGCGACGGTCTGATCAAGGTGGAAATGCACTTCCTGCCCGACATGTACGTGCCGTGTGATGTTTGCCACGGCAAGCGCTACAACCGCGAGACGCTGGAGATCCTGTACAAGGGCTACACCATCGCCGACGTGCTGGACATGACCGTCGAGCAGGCGCAGGAAGTGTTTGCGCCCGTGCCGCAGATCGCGCGCAAGCTGGAAACGCTGATGGACGTGGGCCTCGGCTACATCAAGCTCGGCCAGAGCGCGACCACGCTGTCCGGCGGCGAAGCGCAGCGCGTCAAGCTTTCCAAAGAGCTCTCGCGCCGCGACACCGGCAACACGCTGTACATCCTCGACGAACCCACCACCGGCCTGCACTTCTTCGACATCGAGCAGCTATTGCGCGTGCTGCACCGGCTGGTCGATGGCGGCAGCACGGTGGTGGTGATCGAACACAACCTCGATGTCATCAAGACCGCCGACTGGATCGTCGATCTCGGCCCCGAGGGTGGCGCGGGCGGTGGGCGCATCATCGCCACCGGCACGCCCGAGGACATCGCCGCGACCGCGGCGTCGTACACCGGGCAATTCCTGGCGCCGATCCTGGCGGCGGCCGGCACCGCCAAGCCATCACGCAGGAAGCAGCGCGCATGACCGACAACCGGAAACCCGCAGCCAAGCGCCCCGCGCGCAAACGCGCCAAGTCCAAGCCCGCGCCCGCTGTCGCCGCGCGACCCGCGGACGCAAGTGCGCCGGCGAGCGCCCGTGCTGTAGTCGCCCGCACGCTTGCCGTCATTCCACTGCACGTCCGCTGGCGCGACCTCGACGCCTTCAACCACGTCAACAACTCGTCGTACCTGACCTTCCTCGAGGAATCGCGGCTGCAATGGCTGCGAACGGTGCCGGGCGAATGGTTCACCGAACACGCGATGCCGGTGATGGCCGCGGTGGAGCTGCGCTACCGCCAGCCGATCACCTGGCCCGCCGAAATCGACGTGTTGCTTGTCTGCGAACACCTCGGCAATTCGTCCATGACGGTCGGCAATCGCATCGTCGACCGCAACGACCACGCCCGCGTGTACGCCGACGGCAACGTGGTGATGGTGTGGGTCGATCCCGGCACCGGCGCGTCGGTGCCGCTGCCGGAAGCGATCCGCAAGGCGTGCGCTTGATGTTGCGATCATCCCTGGTCGCCTCATCACGGAACCCCTCGCAAATACCAACAACTCGAAACAAAAGCACCAGAACGGCCATCCGTGGCCTGACTTCTCACGAAAGCTCGCCTTGATCGGCACTACTGCTTCGCGGCGCCTTGTTCCTCGAGCGTCAACGCCACCTTGTCGCGCAAATACACTGGCAGCGCATCCTCGGGCGCCACGCCCTTGCCCGCCGCCAGCTGCGGTGCCGCCAGGCGCACGACGTCGCGTGCCTGCGGAAAGCGGCTGCCGTCGGCCCAGCGCGGCGTGGACGGTAGGCGCGCGCGAATGGCCTCGCCGTAAGCGCCCCAGCCGCTGCCCAGCACGTTCCACGCGTTCGCCTCGGGCAGGATCAGGTCCGCGGCCGCCAGCACGTGCTCCAACCCCAACGGCTCAGCCAGGCCTTTCGCATCCAGGCGAAAGGTGCCGGCGTAGATCTCGCCGCGGCGCGCATCGATCGCGGCAAGCACGGCCGTACCGTCGCGCGGCGCTTGCATCGCCAGCGCGGCCAGCGAGGAAACCGGCAACACGGGAATGTCCAG
>JAICHS010000257.1 GCA_025924775.1 Rhodanobacteraceae bacterium | reverse complement strand
TACGGGTTCCTGCCGATCGAGACGCCGGCCATCGAATTCGCCGACATCCTGCTGACCAAGAGCGGCGGCGAAACCGAGCGCCAGGTCTATTTCGTGCAATCGACCGGGGCGCTGGAACAGGCGGGGCGGCCGGAACACGCACTGCGGTTCGATCTTACCGTGCCGCTGGCCCGCTACGTCGCCGAGCACGAGCGCGACCTGGCGTTCCCGTTCCGGCGCTACCAGATGCAGCGCGTGTACCGCGGCGAGCGCGCGCAGCGCGGCCGTTTTCGCGAGTTCTACCAGTGCGACATCGACGTGATCGGCAAGGACGCGTTGTCGCTGCGCTACGACGCCGAAATCCCGGCGGTGATCCACGCGGTGTTCAGCGCGCTGGACATCGGCGCCTTCACCATCCAGCTCAACAACCGCAAGTTGATGCGGGGTTTCTTCGAAGGTTTGGGCATTGGCGATGGCGAACGCCAGATGGCGGTGTTGCGCGAGGTGGACAAGCTGGACAAGCGCGGCGCGGAGTACGTGCGCGGCGTGCTGACCGGCGATGCGTTCGCGCTGGCGGCGGATGCCGCGGACCGGGTGATGCGGTTCGTCGAAATCCGCTCGACCTCGCTGGCCGATGCGCACGCCAGGCTGGACGCGCTGGGCGCTGGGCCCGACACCTTCGAGCAGGGCAGGGCCGAACTGCGCGAAGTGCTGGACACGGTGGCGGCGTTCGGAGTACCCGAATCCGCGTTTGCGCTGAACCTTTCAATCGCGCGCGGACTGGATTACTACACCGGCACCGTTTACGAAACCACGTTGAACGGCCACCCCGGCATCGGTTCGATCTGCTCGGGCGGACGCTACGACAACCTGGCCGCCAATTACACGAAATCCACGCTGCCCGGCGTCGGCATTTCCATCGGGCTGACGCGTTTGTTCTGGCAACTGCGCGAAGCGGGGCTGGTCAAGACCGCCAACAGCAGCGTGCAGGTACTGGTGACGCAAATGGATGCTGCGCAATTGCCGGATTGCCTGGCGGTCGCGAAGGAACTGCGCGATGCGGGCATCGCGACCGAGATCGCGCTGGAAGGCGGCAAGCTGGGCCGGCAATTGAAATACGCCGATCGTGCCGGCATCCGCTTTGCTGTGGTGATGGGTGAAGACGAGCTGGCGCGCGGTGCGGTGGCGATCAAGGACTTGCGCCGTGGCGACCAGTTCGAAGTGCCGCGCGACGAGCTGGTGAAGTCGCTGCGCACGGAATTGGCACAAGCGGAAGGACAACAGGCATGACGACGATTCATCTGGACGGCCGCAGCCTCACGCGCGCCGACGTGATGGCAGTGGCGCGGCATGGCGCGCAGGTGGAGCTGGACGCGGCGCAGCTGCGGGCGGTGCAGCGCGCCGCCGATTTCATCGCGGAAAAAGTGCGTTGCGGCGAGCCGATCTATGGCGTCACCACCGGCTTCGGCAGCAATGCCGACAAGCTGCTGGGTGCGCATCGCGCGCGTGACGAATTGCCGGGCGGCAATCCGGAACCGCGCGCGGAAACGTTGCCGGAGGAATTGCAGCACAATCTCATCATCACCCACGCGGTCTGCGTGGGCGAACCGCTGGCGCAGGAAGTCGTGCGCGCGATGCTGGTGATTCGCGTGAATACCCTGATGCGCGGGCATTCGGGCATCCGTGTCGCCACGCTCGAGGCGCTGGCCGCAATGCTGAACAGCGGCATCGTGCCGGTGGTCCCGGCGAAGGGGTCCGTGGGTGCCAGCGGCGATCTGGCACCGCTGTCGCACCTGGCGATCGTGCTGTTGGGTGGTGGCGAAGCGTTCTATCAAGGTGAGCGCGTGGCCGGCAACGAAGCCCTGCGCCGGGCCGGTTTGCAGCCGGTCAAGCTGTCTTTCAAGGAAGGCCTGGCGCTCAACAACGGCACCGCGCAGATGTTGGCGATGGCGGCGCTGGCGCTGGACGAACTCGAATACCTGCTGGGCGTCGCGGATCTCGC
This sequence comes from Rhodanobacteraceae bacterium, assembly GCA_025924775.1. Lineage (GTDB taxonomy): Bacteria > Pseudomonadota > Gammaproteobacteria > Xanthomonadales > Rhodanobacteraceae > 66-474. The sequence continues at coordinate 2,085 of JAICHS010000257.1, read as the reverse complement.
CGCGGCCATGACGCTGGACGCGTTCGCCGGTCGCAGTGGCGCGCTGCGCGAGGAGGTGCACGCCTTGCGTCCGCACCCGGGCCAGGTCGCCGCCGCCGCGCACGTGCGCGAATTGCTGGCCGGTTCCACGCTGGTCGACATTCCCTACCACCTGGTGCCGCGCTTCCGGACCTGGACCGCGCAGGCGTGGACCACGCCGCAGGACCAGGCGCTGTCGTTCGACATCCGCTGGGAGTGGGTGCCGGCCGACCGCCGCCACGGGCGCGAGGCGTTCTACCAGCGCTTCCTGCCGTTCCGCGGCGGCAAGAAACACCAGCCGCAGGATGCCTACTGCCTGCGTTGCATGCCGCAGGTGCATGGCGCCGTGCGCGATGCGTGGCTGCAGGCCTGCCGCGTGGTCGATGTCGAGTTGAACGCGGTCACGGACAACCCGCTGATCTTCCCGGATGCGACCGACGCACGGCACATCGAGGAACAGGTGATCTCGGCCGGGCACTTCCATGGCATGCCGCTGGCGCTGGTGATGAGCTACGTGAAGGCGGCGATCCCGGTACTGGCGTCGATCTCCGAGCGCCGGCTGAACAAACTGGTCGATCCTGCCAACAACGATGGCTTGCCGGCGTTCCTGACCGGCAACGAAGACGGCACCGATTCGGGCTTCATGATCGTGCAGTACACGGCCGCGGCGCTGGTGAATGATTTGGCCACGCGCGCGCATCCCGCCAGCGTGTATTCGATCCCGACCAGCGCGAATGCCGAGGACCACGTGTCGATGGGTGCCAACGAGGCACGCCAGGTACTGGACATGACCCGCGACCTCGGCGACGTGCTGGCGCTGGAGCTGTACACCGCCGCGCAGGCGCTGGACTATCGCAACGACATGCTGGATGCGGCCCGGCGGCTGGCGGCCGGTGGGGGCTGGGCAGCGCTGGCCGCCAAGGTGGACAACCCGCCCGTGCGTGATGACACCCATCGCGCGCAATTCGAGGCCGAAGTGCACGCGCTGGCAACCCAGCTTGCGCAGGCGGAAGAGTTCCACCCCGGCACGGCGGTGCGGGCCGCGCACGCGCGGTTGCGCCAGGCGATTGCCTTCATGCATCGCGACCGCCCGATGCAGCATGACATCGCGGCGGCCTGCCGGTTGGTGCGCGAGCGCGCCTACCAGACCTGACGCGGCACGCTTGAATCGACGCTGAAACTTCGGTGCGGGAGGCTTGCGCTGCCTCGCGCCGCCCGCTAATATCTCGCTCTATTGTGTTAGCGCATTAATACGTTCTTTCATTATTGCCACACTTCCTGTGCGTGACGGATCCCGGATGAAACGCAGAACGCTCGACCCTGAAGCCAGCCCGGATACCGCGGAAACCGGCTTGTGCAAGGCCCTGTTGGCCATGCGCGACGTACCGGAAATGCGCGCCCTCCTGCACGACCTGTGCACGCCGGCCGAACTGGAATCGCTGGTCGATCGCTGGTCGGTGGTGCCGCACGTCCTGAAGGGCACGCCGTACCGCGAGATCCACGCGCACACCGCGGTCAGCATCACCACCATCGGGCGGGTGGCGCGTTTCCTGAACCAGGGCAACGGCGGCTACCTCAAGGCGGCTGCACGGGTGCAGCGTGGCGGCGCGGCGCGGCGGGAGCGGCGCACATGACGCCGCGCGAACGCCTGCGCATCGCGGTGCAGAAATCCGGCCGCCTGAGCCAGCCGTGCCTCGATCTCCTGGACCGTTGCGGCTTGCGCTTCCGGCGCAGCCGCGACGGGTTGTTTTGCTTTGGGGAAGGCGAGCCGGTCGACCTGCTGCTGGTGCGTGACGATGACATCCCCGGCCTCATCGCGCAGGGCGTGTGCGACCTGGGCGTGGTGGGGCGCAACGTGCTGGACGAGTACAGCGCGGACGCGGCAAACCAGGCACGGTTGCAACTGCTGCAACCATTGGGCTTCGGCCAATGCCGGCTGTCGATCGCGGTGCCGCAGGACGCGGCGTACGCGGGCGCGCGCTCGCTGGCTGGTCAGCGTATTGCCACGACCTATCCGCGGCTGCTGCGGCGCTGGCTGGGTCAACGGGAGGTCGCGGCCGAAGTGGT
>JAICHS010000256.1 GCA_025924775.1 Rhodanobacteraceae bacterium | reverse complement strand
GCGATCGTCAGCCACAACGAAATCCAATAAGCCCAAAGCGCCACGTAGGCTGGCAGTTCCCCGAGCGTGGCGCGGATGTAGCCGTAGGGCCCCTCGGCTTCGGGCAGCGCCCGCGCGAGGTGCGAGAACACGCGCGCCAGCAGCAGGCAACCTACCAGCACGATGGCCCACCCGACCAGCGCATTGAGCCCGAATGGTGCCAGCGATGCCGGCAGGACGAAGATGCCCATGCCGATCACATTGCCGACCACCAGCGACGTGCAGGTCCAGAAGCCGATGGCGCGCCGTGCGCGCATGCCGGCCGGCTCAGACCGGAGCAGAGCGTGGGGGCCGACCGGCCCTGCGCGATTGCCTACGCGTCGGCACGTTCGGCGTCCGCGTAGGCGTCGCGCAGCAGGTTCTGGAAATGCCAGACCCCGCTTTCGCGCGCGGGGCACAGCCGCCCCGGAATGTAATAGCCGGAAGCCAGGCGCTTTTGCACCGCCTCGCAGATGGCGATGTCTTCCTTCTGCACTTCGTCGCTGAAGGACCGGTCGCCTTCGATACGCGCCTGGGTCTTGTCGTCCTGGGCGTAGAAGTAGTCGAACACGACGCGACAGCGGCCGGGGCCGAGCGGCAGCACCCGGTTGGTCTGCAGGCGTCCGGGGGTGATGTTGAGCATCACGTTGGGATAGATGAAGTAGTACAGCACCTCGCCCTCGCCATAAAAATCGCCGCCGTTGCGCAACGGCGACGTCTGCAGCGAACACCACGGCGACAACTCGGTCTTGTAGTCGCGATAGTTGAGCACCCGCGAGAGGCTGGGATGCACGTGCGGCAGGTGGTAGCCCTCGAGGTAGTTCTCGGTGTACACCTTCCAGTTGCAGTCCATGTCGTAGTTGGCGCGACGCAGGAATTTCATCGCGGCCAGGTTGGCCGGCTGGACGCGCGCGGTGATGCCGCCGTACACCTCGTCGAAGTCGGGCGTGCGCGAATCAACCGCCACGAACACCAGGCCCTGCCATTCGTGCACGCGCAGCGGCGGCAGGTGGATGTCCTCGACCCTGAATTCCTTGGCGCCCTGCATTTCCGGCGCGTGCTTCAGCTGGCCGTCGAGGGTGTAGGTCCAGCCGTGATATTTGCACTGGAGGCTGCGGAGTTCCTTGCCATTGCACAGCGCCAGCGGTCCCGCACGATGGCGGCAGATATTGGGGAATGCGCGCAGCACATTGTCGGCGCCGCGCACCACCAGCACCGGCACGCCCGCGATCTCGTCGACCACGTGGTCGCCTGGCGCAGCCAGCTGTTCGGCCCATGCCACCGGTTGCCAGCTGCGCGCAAACACCGCGCGTTGTTCCATGCCCAGCATCGTTGCCCCGGCGTAGTAGCGGGGCGACAGCGCGTGCGCGTGGTCCAGATCGAGTATCTCGGTGTCGTTGCGGGCGGCGTCTTGCATGGCGGAATGGCCTCGTTGGGTGCGCCGTGGATCCCTGGCATGACAGCGTGGGTGTGTTGCCGGAATACCGGCAACAACCACGTCGGCACGCTAGGCCATGGCGCGCCGGCGTGTCAACATCCCGCTTGCACAACGGGAGAAGCCACGGACGGCATGCGACGAGCATCCAGCTTTACACGCGCGATGACCGCGGTGTAGATTGCGCGCGGTGTTGCTCCCAGAAGGTGGGCCCGCGGATGCAGCCGGTGACGTTGCGACCCTGCCGAGTCGATTCCGGCCGGCAGGTCCAGGACACGGGCGGTGTGGCCACCGAGGCGAATCGGGATGCGAGTGCGCAGTTTGCGCTGGCGTCGTCCCTGGTCGCAGCCGAGCGTTACGATGAAGCACTCGCGCCGCTGCAACGCGTAGCCGCGTCGCAGCCCGAACGGCCGCACGTGTGGCGCCTGCTCGGCGATTGCCTGCGCGCCAACGGCAGGCCGGTCGACGCTGATGCGGCGTACCTGGCGCATGTTCGCCAGTCCATCCACGATCCGGAGCTGCTGTCCGCCGCCGCGGCACTCGCCGAAGGCCGGCTGCCGGACGCCGAAGCCGGGTTGCGCGCGCGCCTCAGGCAGGCGCCCACCGACGTCGCGGCGATCCGGATGTTCGCCGAAGTCGCTGCCCGGCTGGGGCGCAACGAGGATGCGTTGAATCTGCTCGAACGCTGCCTGGAACTGGCTCCGGGTTTCCGGGAGGCACGCCGGAACTACGCGCTGGTCCTGCATCGCGTCAACCAGCCGGAACGGGCACTGGCCGAGGCTGAACGCCTGCTCGCAGCTGACCCGGAGGATGCGAGCTCCCGCAACCTCAAGGCGGCAATCCTGTGCCGCACGGGCGATTACGAACAGGCGATCCGCATCTACACGGGCTTGCTGGAGCGGTATCCGCGCAATGCCAGGCTGTGGTTGAGCCATGGCCATGCGCTGAAGACCGCCGGGCAGGTCGAGCGCGCCGTTGCCGCATACCGCCGTGCCCTGGAGGTCGAGGCGGCGTTCGGGGAAGCCTGGTGGAGCCTCGCGAACCTCAAGACGTTCCGGTTCGGCGCCGACGACCTGACCGTGATGCGCCGGCAACTGGCGCGCACCGATCTGGCCGAGGACGACCGCCTGCACCTTGAGTTTGCGGTCGGGAAGGCGATGGAAGACGCGGGGGAATATGGGCCGTCGTTCCAGCACTACGCGCGCGGCAACGCGATCCGCCATGCGCAGTTGCGTTACGACGCCGACGAAACCGGCGCGCGGGTACGCTACGTCCGCGACCATTACACGCGCGATTTCTTTGCCGCGCGGGCAGGGGCGGGCAGCCCGGCCCCCGACCCGATCTTCGTGGTCGGCTTGCCGCGCGCCGGATCCACCCTGATCGAGCAGATCCTGTCCAGCCACAGCCTGGTCGAAGGCACGATGGAGTTGCCCGAGGTCACCTCGCTCACGCTCCTGCTGCGCAAGCAGGGCGACGCGGACAGTGCGATGCCCTATCACGATGCGCTGGCGACACTCGATGCCGACGCCTTGCGCGCGCTCGGCGAGCGTTATCTCGCGCGCACGCGGATCCAGCGCAAGACCCCGGCACCGCGGTTCGTCGACAAGATGCCGAACAATTTCATGCACATCGGCCTGATCCACCTGATGCTGCCGAATGCAAAGATCATCGACGCGCGCCGGCATCCGCTGGCCTGTGGTTTTTCACTTTTCAAGCAGCATTTCGCGCGCGGGCAGAGCTTCAGCTACGACCTGACGGATGTGGGGCGTTACTACCGCGACTACGTGGCGCTGATGGCGCATTTCGACGCGGTGCTGCCGGGGCGCATCCACCGGGTCGTGTACGAGAGGATGGTCGAGGACACCGAGGGCGAGATACGCCGCCTGCTCGATTACTGCGGCCTGCCGTTCGAGTCTGACTGCCTGCGGTTCTTCCAGAATCCGCGAGCGGTGCGCACGGCCAGCTCGGAACAGGTGCGCCAGCCGATCTATCGCGACAGCGTAGGGCACTGGCGGCATTACGCACAGTGGTTGGGGCCGCTGGAATCGGCCCTGGGGGCAGAGATCCTGGAGCGTTATCCGGATGCGCCCATAGCGGGCGCATAGGGCTACTTGGGTTGTCGTGAACTGAATAGGAGAGCACCGATGCGTGCGTGTGATTCCAGGCTTGTCACCAGGACGAGCCGTGCGGGATTGGTTCGCTTGCCGCTCGCCGCGGCCATCTGCCTCGCCGTAGCCACGCCGACCCTGGCGCAGCAAACCGGGCAGCCCGAGACGTCGCCGCCCGGACAAACGGCCGGACAGACCAACGCGCCGAACGCCACGTCGGCCGGGCAGGGCAAGAACAAGGTCAAGACCCTGGGCACCGTGGTGGTGACGGCGCAAAAGCGCGCCGAGAACCTGCAGAAAGTCCCGATCAGCATCGACGTGCTGGCGCAGGACCAGCTCGAGCAGTTGCAAGTCCAGAGTTTCCAGGACTACGTGAAATACCTGCCCAGCGTGACATTCCAGCAGGGCGGCGGCGGCATCGCCACCGGCCCGGGCTTCGTCAGCATCTACATGCGCGGCGTGGCCAGCGGCGGCAACACCAACCATTCCGGGTCGCAGCCCAGTGTCG
>JAICHS010000255.1 GCA_025924775.1 Rhodanobacteraceae bacterium | reverse complement strand
TGGCCATCATCGATTCCTATGATGCGATGTGCAGTGCCAGGCCCTACCAGACGGCGGTGTCGCGACACGAGGCGCTGCAGAAAATCTACCGCGCGCGCGGCGCGCTCTACCAGGCCGAGCTGGTCGAACAGTTCCAGGTGTGCCTGGGCGTGTACCCCACGGGCTCGCGCGTCGAGCTGAGTACCGGCGAAATCGCGGTGGTGCTGGAGCAGAACCAGGTGCGCCGGTTGCGGCCGACGGTGCTGGTGATCAGCACCGAGGACAAGCAGGCGCTGGAGGATTTCCGGGTGTTCAACCTGCTGGACCAGACCGTCGGTGGCGACACCGTCGAAATCGTGCACACTTTGCCCGTGGACCTGTATCCGATCGACACCGCGGGTTATCTTGCCGGGCTATGACGACGCAACCGACGCCATGCTGAACCGTGAGGCCATCCAGGCGGCAATCGCGCGCCGGCTTGACGCCGATGCCGATGGGACCAGCGGGTTCGCGGTGGTGGTTGTGTGCGTGCGCGGCCTGCGTGAGCTGGCCATCCGCTGCGGGGGGGCACTGGGCGAACAGGCGGAAACCGGCGTCGCGCAATTGATCCGCGAATCGCTGCGGTCGGTGGACGCGGTGTTCCAGTCGGGGGACGAGACCTTCGTGGCGGTGCTGCCGGGCCTGCGCAGCCGCAACAATGCATTGCTGGCCGCCGCCGGGCTGTTGGCGCGGTTCGAACAGCCGCGCACCGTGGCGCCCGGCGTGCCGCCGTGGCAGGCGCGCGCGGTACTGGGTATCGCCTTGTATCCGCAGGATGGCATCGACGCGGACGCACTGTGGCGCAATGCGCACACGGCGGCGGACCAGGCGCTGCGGCGCGGCGATCGCTATGCGTTCCACGATCCGCTCAACACCTGTGCCAACATCGATTACGACGAACTGCGCGATGCCATCGAAACCAATCGCCTGGTCGCGTATTTCCAGCCGATCTGGAACCTGGCGCAATCGCGGATCGTGGGCGTGGAGTCGCTGGCGCGCTGGACCAGCCGCACGCTGGGCCCGGTCAGCCCGGACGATTTCGTGACCTTCGCCGAGCAGAACGACCTGATCGCATCGCTGACGCGCTGGAGCATCCATGCGACGTTGCGCTACGTGTCGGCGCTGCGCGGGCTGCCGGGCTGCCGGGTATCGGTGAACCTGTCGCCGCGCACGCTTTCGCGCGGAGGCGTGGCCGAACAGGTGCTGGATGCGCTGAACATCTGGGGCGTGGCGCCCGAACTGGTGGTGGCGGAAGTCACCGAGACCGCGCTGGCCCGCGACGTGGATGCGGTCGTGCGCGTACTGCGCACGTTGCGCGAGCACGGCGTGCGCGTCGCGATCGACGACTTTGGCGTGGGCTACGCCTCGATCACCTATCTCAGCAAGTTCCCCGCGTCCGAATTGAAGATCGACAAATCACTGGTTGCGCACATCGCCGGCGACTCGCGCATGGCCAGGCTGGTCGATTCCATCATCCGGTTCGCGCACAACCTGGGGCTGGAAACCACCGCCGAAGGCATCGAGAACGAGGACACGCGCGTGCGCCTGCAGGAGATGGGTTGTGATTTCGGCCAGGGCTTCCACTTGGGCCGGCCCGAGCCCGCGGCCGATTTCATCGCCAGGCACGCGCTGGAAGCGGCAACTGGCCCGGGCGGTCTGGAACCCGCGACGCGCGGTCCCGCGTGAGGCTTCAGCCGGACAACGTCGCCAGCTGCGTGGCGACGTCCCGCGGGCAGTGGATGTGCAAGTGGTGCGGGCCCGCGATGTGCGCGACGCGGATGCGTTTGACGCAGGCCGCGCGTGCCTGCATCTGCGCGGGTGGCAGGTAGGGCGTTGCGGGCTCGGCCAGCAGCAGCGTGGTGGGTGCCTCGATGCCGGCCAGCAGGTGCCGCAGCTGCGTTTCCTCGATGCGCAGCGGCGTGGTCCGGCGCAGGCGCGGATCGCTGCGCCAGGCAAATCCGCCGTCGGCCGCGCGCAGGTTGCGCGCGACGATGGGGCGCGCTTCCTCCGCGCTCAGCCCGCCCGCCGCGACGCGCGCCGTGACGGCCTGATCGAGGCTTGCGAATACCCGGGGCGGCCGCCGTGGCGCCGTGCGCGGGGTGTAGGCGTCGCGCCAGCGCGCCAGCGTCTGCGCGCCGTCGTCGGTGAGGGTGCCCAGCCCTTCGATCAGCATCAGCCGGCCGATCCGCGCGGGTGCCGCGGCTGCCGTGAGCGTGGCAATGCCGGCACCCAGCGAGTGGCCCAGCAGGTCGAAGCGTTCCCATCCCAGCGCGGTGGCGAAACCGAGCACGTGATCGACCTGGTCCGCGACGTGGTAACGCGGCATGCCATCCGGCAGGTGCGCCGAGTGGCCGTGGCCCGGCAGGTCCAGCGCGATCACGCGGTGGTGCGTTGCCAGCAACGGCGCCAGCCGCATGAAGCTGGCGGCGTTGTCGAGCCAACCGTGCAGCGCCAGCAGCGGCGGCGCGGCGGCATTGCCCCACTGCAGCGCCGCCAGCTCGCCGGCGGCCGTCGCGACCCGGATCTCGCCCGGTTCGCTCACGTGCGTGCCGCGCTCATTCCGCCATCACCCGCATCCGGTTCTGGCGGCGGCGGTCCAAACGGTCGGCGACCCATTGGCGCAGGTTCATCACCGAGGTGATGGCATAGATGGTCTTGAAGATGCGCAGCTTGGACAGCACCAGCCGGTTGTCGAACACGTCGCCGGCCAGCATCGAGATCACGCCCTGTTCCACCTGCATCACGTTGCGCGGCTGCGCGAACAGCCTTTTCATCACCGGCGAGTTGAAGCGGTAGATGAACCACGCGAAGCGCGCGTAACCCCGGCGCAGGTGTTTGTCGTAGCGCCGCTGCAGCGCCGTCTCGCGCGCGGGTTCGCGCAGCGCGCCGTCCACCACGTCGCAGGCCTTGCGCGCGGTGTACATCGCCAGGAACACGCCGGACGAGAACACTGGGTCAAGGAACGCCCAGGCGTCGCCGATGAGGATCCAGCGCGGACCAGCCATGCGCCTGCATGCGTAGGAGTAGTTGCCGGTGAAACGTACCGGCGACACGCGCGTGGCGTGGGCCATCCTGACCGCAGCCCCCGGCACCAGTGCCAGCGTCCTGGCCATGAAGTCTTCGTTGCCGGCGCCTTGCCGGGTTTTCAGGTAGCCGGGCTTGCACACGCAGCCCACGCTGGTGACGCCGCCCGGCAGCGGAATGAACCACGCCCAGCCGTGCGCAAACCGGTTGACGCTGATGATGTTGCCGCCGGGATCGTCCGGGTTGTAGCTGACGTCCCGGTAATGCGCGAACAGCGCCGCGCTCTGGTGTTGGTCGTTGCGTTCAACCAGCTTCAGCTGCTTGCCGAGAAAGGTGTCGCGGCCCGACGCGTCCACCAGGTAGCGCGCGCGCAGGCCGGAGGTCGAACCGCCGGTCTCGATCTGCGCGGTCACGTCGCGCGCGTCGAATTCGACGCGGACGACCTTCACCTGCTCGCGCGCGTCCACGCCGTGCTCGCGGGCGTGCTCGAACAGCATCTGGTCCATTTCGCCGCGCTGGACCTGGAACGAGTAGGGCGGCGTGCCACCCAGCGCGCGATCGAAGCGGAAGGTGTAGTAGCTGCCGTCGTCGCGCGGGAAATCCGCGCCCAGTTTCAGGCGACCCAGGGCCCGCAGCTTCTCCAGCGCGCCAATTTCCTCGAAAATCGGCATATTGGCGGGCAACAGTGATTCGCCGATGTGGAATCGCGGGTGCGTGGCCTTGTCCAGCAGCGTCACGCGCCAACCGCGCCGCGCCAGCAGCGTGGCCAAGGTCGAACCGCCCGGGCCACCGCCGACGATCAGGACGTCGCAGTCGCAGGCAGGCGATTCGTGGTTTCCGTCCAAGTTGCGCGGTTCCGGCATTGGTTCAGGCGGCGTCCGGTCGACCGCCTATCATATAGACTCGCACGCCGCCGAATCATCAACGTTGCCCATGTCCGTTGCGTCCGCCAATTCCAAGCCCGTCGCCGCCCGCGTGCCGTGGTTCGGCTTGGCCTTGTTGGTATGCGCGGTACTGGCGCTCGCCGGGGGCATCACGCATCGGCAT
>JAICHS010000254.1 GCA_025924775.1 Rhodanobacteraceae bacterium | reverse complement strand
TGACCCCCTTCTTTTGCTTGGGTGACGCTACGCCGCGATGGGCGGAAACCGGATTTCAACGCGCAGGCCGTGCGGGTCGCCGTGGTTGACGATGGACAGCTCGGCGCCGTGGCGTTCCGCGATCTCGCGCACGATGGCGAGCCCGAGGCCGGAACCCTCGTGGCCGTTGCCCACGGCGCGGAAGAAGCGTTCGCCGAGGCGCGGGATCAGCTCCGGCGCGACACCGCGGCCGTTGTCCTGCACGCTGAGCGCGCAACCGGAGCCCGGGTCGGGTGCCGGTTGCAGTTCCACCGTGATCATGGCACCGGCATGGTCGCCAGGGTTGCCATAGCGCGAGGCGTTGTCGATCAGGTTGCCCAGCATCTCGCGCAGCAGTACCGCGTCGCCGATCGCGGTGATGCCGTGCTCCGGACCGCGGTAACCGAGGTCGATGCCCTTGGCGATGGCGTCGGGTACCCGCGCCGCCACCTCGTTGCGCACCAGTTGCGCAAGATCCAGCGGCGCGGCTGCACCCAGCGATTCGTCGGGCGCCTGTGCGCGGGCCAGCGCCAGGAGTTGTCCCGCGGCGCGCGCGGTACCGGCGGACAGGCGTTCGACGTGGGTCAGCGCTTCGCGCACGGTTTCCGGACGCGGGTCGGCCAGCGCGCGTTCGGCCTGCAGGCGCAGGCCCGCCAACGGCGTGCGCAACTGGTGTGCGGCGTCGGCGATGAAGCGTTGTTGCTGGCGCAACATGCGGTCCAGCCGCGCCAGCAACGCGTCGATGGTGGCGACCAGCGGCTGTACTTCCAGCGGTGCGTCGATGGTGCGCAGGGGCGACAGGTCGCCGGCCTCGCGCATGCGTATTTCGTGCGCCAGCGGATCGAGCACGCGCAGGCCGCGGTTGATGCCAAGCCAGACCAGCGCCATCGCGACGCCGATCAGCAACAGTTCGATCGGCACCGTGGAGACCAGCAACTCGCGTGCGAGCGCGCGTCGCTTGTGGACCGTTTCGGCGGTGGAAATGACCAGCACGTCACCGGGGTCGGCCTTGTTGGCCAGGAACACCGACGCCATGCGCATGGGTTGGTCGCGGTCGACGAAGTTGGTGAACAGCGGACCGGCGAGGCCGGCCTTGGGGCTGGGCTGCGGCAGGTTGTCGTCGCCCGCCAGCACGCCGTAGCGCAGGCTGCGCACAGCGAACTCGTTGCGTTCCTTGACCGAGAACTGCAGCAGGATGCGGGCCTGGGCGGAAAGCTCGTTGCGTCCGGCATCGCTGTTGACCAGGTCGCCGATGGCTTTGGCGCTGTCCAGCAGCCAGCGGTCGTATACCTTGTTGGCGTAGTGCAGGCCGATCACGTAGTTGATGATGCCGCCGCACACCAGCACCGCCAGCAGCGGCACCGACACGAACAGCAGCAGACGCCGGCGCAGGCTGGGATTACGGATCATCGTCGGCCTCGAGCAGATAACCCAGGCCGCGCACCGTGCGCAGGCTGACGCCACTGCCCACCAGTTTGCGGCGTAGCCGATGGATCGCGATGTCGAGGCCGTTGTCGGTGAGCGCGTCGTTCCAGCTGCACAGCGCTTCGATCACGTGTTCGCGCGAGGTGACCCGGTTGTGGTGCGAGGCCAGCACTTCCAGCAGCGCGAACTCGCGCGCGGTCAGGTCGAGCGGCGCGTCGCCCAGCAGCACGCGGCGCCCGGTCAGGTCGATGGACAGCTTGCCAAGCTGCAGTGTCGGCATGCCGCGATTGCTCTGGCGGCGCAGCAGCGCGCGCACCCGGGCGTCGAATTCGGCCAGGCTGAAGGGTTTGACGAGGTAGTCGTCGGCGCCAAGGTCCAGCGTGCGCACGCGCAGGTCCACTTCCTCGCGCGCGGTGATCACCAGCACCGGCACGCCGTCGTGCGCGGCCCGCAGGCGCCGCAACACCTGGCCACCTTCCTCGCCCGGCAGGCCGAGGTCCAGCACCACCAGCGCGAAGGCGTGTTCCTGCAACGCGGCGGCGGCCGCCTTGCCGTTGGCGAGGTGGTCCACCACGTGGCCCGCGCGTTCCAGCGAGGCGCACACCGCGCTCGCGATGGCGGCATCGTCCTCGACTACCAGCATCCGCATGTCGGTGATCCGTGGGGAAATGGGGACAGGATATCAACCGTACAGCTTGACCAGCACGACCTCGCCCGCACCCTCGATTATCGCGCGTGCCGGGGCGTCGTTGGCTATGACCAGCGCGGCATCGCCGGGGTTCAATGCGAGCGCTTCGCCGCCATCGGCGCGTACGCTGGCGTGTCCGGAGTCCAGGTACACCAGCCAGCGTTCGCCGGGTTGCCGCGGCAGCAGCATGGAACCCACCAGCGTGCGGGCGAACGCTTCGCCGCGCGCATCGCCGCGCAGCATCAGGTTGAAGTCACGGGTCGGGCCTTCCGGCAACCGCCCGGTCGGGGCGGGCACGCCCGCGAATCGCAGGTTGCCGAAGCGGGCCGCATGCAGCGTGTGATCGTCCGGGAATTGCAGCGCCATGGGCGCATCCAGTGGCACCAGCGTGCGGCGGGTGCCGGGAAGCTCGGAAAACGGGCCCTCGTGTTCGACCCTGGCGACGCTGACGCGAACCCGCCAATCGGCGCTGTCGGGCTCGCGCAGTACCACCCGGGTCACGCCGGCGCCGTTGGCCCACGGTTCCTCGCGCTGGATGCCGCGCGGAATGGCTTGCAATGAAGGCATCGCGCGATGATAGCGCCCGCCGTGCGGTGTCAGTCGAGCAGGCCGCGCAGGGTGTCGAGGCCGAGGCGCAGGCTTTCCTTCCACGTGTAGCCGACGATCGCATTGCCGGTGCGTGCGTCGCGGAATTCTTCCGGCTGGCCCGGCGCCAGCAGGTGACGGTAGTCCACGGTCAACTCTTCGCCGGCCGCGAGGTCGCGACTGGCGAAAATGAAGCCGAGCAACCACAGGCCGGTGGGCTGGAAGCTGTGGTTGACGTAGCACTCGTCGGGCCAGTCGGGCGACAGGGTGTAGCGGTCCTCGAACCAGCGCACCGACGCGTACATTTGCGCGGCGCGTTCCGGGTCGGACACGATTTCGTTGAACGACCAGGTCTGGTCGATCTTGTCCGGTGCGACGACGATGCACCCGTGCGCCAGCGGCTCTTCCAGGAACAGGCCTTGGCCGGCGCCGGGAATGGCGGAAGCGGCGATGCGGTAGCGGGGCAGGATCACGGTGGCGGTGCGTGTGGCGGAGGCGCGCCAGTGTAGTGCGTGCCGCCGACCGCGGCGGAGCCGCCAACGGCGCGGGCGTGTGGCCCGCGCCGCCGGATTCGTCGGGTTCAGTGCTTGGCCACGTGCCGCGCCGGCTTGGACGCCTTGGCCGGTGCCGCGCCGCCGCTCAGGCGGATCGCGTCGCGGTTGCGCGACAGCGTTTTCAAGCCGACGCCCTTGACATTGGAAAGCTCGTCGACGGTCTTGAAGCGGCCGTGCGCCTCGCGGTACGCGACGATGGCCTGGGCCTTGCTCATGCCGATGCCGTCCAGCGACGTGGCGATGGTCTGGGCGTCCGCGGTGTTGACGTTGACCGGGGTTGCGGCGAGCGCGGGCAGCGCCATGGCAAAGCAGAGCGCAAGCGCGCAAAGGGTATTCCTGAGCATGTCGATTCTCCCTCGTGGATGGGTCGCACCGTCGGTTGCGGCGCGTGGCCACAGCATGCGGGTTGGGCCGTGCCGCCGCAGTCGGGCGGTGGCGCGGGCGCGTGTCGGCGGATTCGGCCCGTTGGCGTCGGGATCGTCCGATTGGGCCACTGGTACACTGGCGCATTGATCGTTCGCAGGAGGTTGTTCATGGATGCCAGCAAGGCCCGCGCCTTCATCGGGAAGCTCTGGGATGACGAAGTGGTCCCGCGGATCACCGAATACATCCATATTCCCAACAAGTCGCCGATGTTCGACAAGGACTGGGTGAAGCACGGCTACATGGATGCCGCCGTCGCGCTGATGGAAAAGTGGGCACGCGCGAAGCTTGAGTCGCTGCCGGGCGCGCAGCTTGAAGTGGTGCGCCTGCCGAACCGCACGCCGCTGATCTTCATCGACGTGCCGGCATCGGGCGGCACCGCGCGCGCCGACGACTGCGTGCTGCTGTACGG
>JAICHS010000253.1 GCA_025924775.1 Rhodanobacteraceae bacterium | reverse complement strand
GTCATTCAACGAACCCAGCTGGTCGGCGAGGATGCGCACCTTGACGCCCCGCCGCGCGGCCTTCACCAGCTCGTCCAGCACCAGCATCCCGGCGTCGTCCCTGGCCCAGATGTAGGTCTGGATTTCGATGGACTTGCGCGCGGCGCGAATCAAGTTGATGCGGGCCGCCAGGGCGTTCTGCCCGATGTTCAGCAGCGTGACGGTGTTGTGTGGATGCTTCGGCGTGGAGGCCGCGATCGCGTTGTCCGCCTGCGCCATGAACGGTGACAGCTCGGCGCAGCGGTCCGTACGGTCGCAGTCGCTGCGGCTCTCGGCCGACAGCGCGACGATCTGGTCGGCACGCTGGATGCGGTGGGTGGAAAGCGGCGCACAGCCCACCAGCACCAATGCCATGGCGCAGACGCACCAACCCAGTTTCGCGCGAGCGCCTTTGTGTATCACCCGCGCATGATACGGGGTGCCGCGCGCACACCGCGGCCCACCAGACGCCGGTGGCAAAGCCGGGCCGCCGCGGGCGTTCCCGCGCTCAGGACGCAGGCGCGTCCGCACCAGGACTGGCGGCGGCCGGCTCGGACGCACGCAGCACGATCCTGAGGTCCAACTCCACCTTGTCGGACAACACGCCGCGCATGCGGTGCATGCCGAACGCGCCCCGGGAAATCGTGCCGTGTACCCGGATCACGCAATCCAGCGGCTGGCGCGGACAATCCGAAGGTTGCAACGCCAGCGTGACCGGATGGCTCTCGCCGTGCAGGGTAAGCTCGCCCTCAAGCTTGCCGCCGGAGACCAGCTGGTCCACCGGAAACGGCCGGGATGCGAAGTCGATCGCCGGAAACCGTGCCGCGTCGAAAAAATCCGGGCCGAGCGCGCGCTCACGGTCATCCGGATCGTCCATCTGCAGGCCGTCGGTGCCGAGTGTGGCATCCACCTCGGCCAGATCGATGCCGACGCGGGTGTCCAGCCGCCGCAGCGTGCCGGTCAACGCCGGGAAGGTGCCGCGCACGTGCACGAACCAGAACTTGCGCACCGCGAACTGCACCTGCGACTGGGCCGGATCGATGGACCACGCACGCGCGGAGGCCGCGGTCGCGGTCGCCGGCGCCAGCAGACCCGGCAACAGCAACCATGCGAGTGCACTGGCGGGTTTCACGCAAGCAAGCCTCTCACGTCGCCGGTCTCGTCGCACGCCGCGAACGGACCGGGCGCACCACGAACGGTGTCGGTACGGTATCCGTTCGCCCTCGGCTTGTCGAAGGGCCGGGCGGACGCTTGCTCAGCGCAGCCTCAGGGTGACCACAGCGTGCGCAGGCGGGCGCTGCCGGGCTCCAGTGGGCCATCGGGCAGCTCCAGCCAAGCCAATGCCGCGGGCGACAAGCCGCGCGACGCATCCGAGCGCCCCTCGAGCAGCAGGCCCAACAGCTGCTCCAAGCCAGGGTTGTGGCCGACCAGCAAGACCTGGCGCGCGTCTGCGGCATGGGTTTCAACCTGTGCCAGCAGCTCGCCAGGCGTGGCCTCGTAAATCGCGGGCAGGAAGCGCGGCGTGCGCGTGCGCAAGGCCCGGCACACCGCATCGGCCGTCATCTGCGCCCGGCGCGCGGGCGAACACAACACCACCTCGGGTTCGGCGCCCTCAGCGGCCAGCCATGCCCCCACGGCGCGTGCCTCGGCCTCGCCATGCACACTCAAAGGCCGTTCGACGTCACGCCCGTCGGGACCGGCGTGCATGGCTTCCGCGTGACGCAACAGCAGCAATTCGCGCATCGTCAGATCCCGTTCATTGGCCCGCAGAGCCGGCGGCGGCCGGCGCGTCGATCGCAACCTTGTTGGCACGCAACGTTGCCAACATCAGGCTGAGCTCGGTACCGCCGTTGCGTGCCGCGGCCAGCCACTGTGACGCGAACGTTGCGTTCGTGAGACCGTGCTGCAGCAGGCTCGAATACTGCTGCACCTGCCACGCAAGGTTCCGGCTGGCCCGGTCGGCCTGGGCCTTGCCGCCCGGGTCAAGATCGCCCTGGATGTGCAGTCCCACCGCACGCGCGATCGGGCTGGACCCCCACTGCAACGTGTGCGCCAGTTTCAGGCAGGCCTTGCGCGTATCCGCGGATTGGGCCACCGCATCCTTGGCACACAGCTCGACCACCGGCTTCAGGTTCGGCCGCAGGTGCGCATCGGTCGCATTGACCGCGACCAGTACCCGCACGCCATCGGCGGTGTCGGGCTGGCCGTCGTGCGCGCCCTGCATGGTGTCGGCCAGCGGCGGCAGGACCGCCACGGCCTTGGCGACACCCGCCAGCGTCTTGCCGTAATAGTCATCGTAGGTCTGCGCGGCGGCGGCCTTGTCCAGCGCGGCCCGTTCGGCCTTGGCGTCCTTTTTTTCAGCCGCCATGTCCAGCGCCACGATCCACACCGCCGCGTTGCCGGCGGCGTGCTGCTTGAGATAGTCGAACGCCTTGGCGTTCGGGCAATCGTCCTTGGTCTGGCACAGGTCCAGGCGCGCCCACTCGGCCACGGCACCGGCGTTGGGTGCGGACGCCGCGCGCTGGCTCAGGCTGTCGAAATCGAGCCCGGGTGTCTCGTTCTGGAATGGCTTGGCCAACACCGCAGCCCCCAACAGGTAATCCGGATCGGCACGCAACGCGACCACGCTGACCAGGTCGTGCTGGTACTGCTGGATGGCTTGCATGCGCTTCTGGTCGGCGGGCGACAGCTTGGGCGCCGCCGGCGCGCCGGTGGCAGCGGACGTCGCCGGTTTTTGGACCGCGTGCTGCGGCGGCGGCGCCGCACCCGCGGCACCCGCGATCAACAACGCGGTAAAGACGGCGACAGGAAGGGATCGACGCATGGCGAATACCTGCAAGGAACCGTGGACCTTAGTGCGAGTGGATGAATGCCGACTGGCCGGCGGCGCCCTCAGGCAGGCAGCGCGGTGCGCAGGAACTCGGGCTGCGCCAGGGCGGCGCGGTGCACGCCGGCGTTGTAATAGCGCGTTGCGAACGGCCTGGCCGCGGCGTCGGCTTCGCGGAAAGTTGCAAGGTCGCCGCCCTTGCGCGCGAGCGTCGTGCTCCACCAGCCGGTCGGGTAGCACGGCTGCGGAAACGGCAGCGTGCGCGTGGCGGCAAACCCGACCTCGTGCATCGCCTTGTGGATGGACTGGATCAGGTCCAGCAGCACCAGCGGCGATTCCGATTGCTGGACCAAAATGCCGCCCTCGCGCAGCGCGCGAAAACAGCTGGCGTAGAACTTCGCGTTGAACAGGCCTTCGGCCGGCCCCACCGGATCGGTGGAATCGACGATCACCACGTCCAGCGACGCCGGCTGCGCATCGGCCATGAACTTGATGCCGTCGTCGAACAGCAGCCTTGCGCGCGGGTCGGCGTTGGACTCGCACAGTTCCGGGAAGAACTTTTCGGCCAGCCGCGTCACCTGCTCGTCGATGTCCACCTGCACCACGCTCGTGATCTCCGGATGGCGCAGCACTTCGCGCAGGGTGCCGCAATCGCCACCGCCGATGATGGCCACGTCGCGCGGCGCCGCGTGCGTGTAGAGCGCGGGGTGCGTCATCATCTCGTGATACAGGAAGTTGTCGCGCGTGGTCAGCATGGTGCAGCCGTCGATCACCATCAGGTTGCCCCAATCGGTGGTGCGCCACACTTCGATGTGCTGGAACGGCGTCTGCGTGTCGGCCAGCTTCTCCGCGACGCGATACCCGATGGACGAGCCGGAAGCCGCGTGTTTCTCGGTAAACCAGTTTTCCTGAGCCATGCCGTCAACCCTTGTGCAAGGCCGACGATTGTAACGGCCGTCCTGCACGCACGCGTTACAATGTGCGGCGTCGATCCCGCGGCGCTGGTGGCTTCCGGTCGGCAACTCTCAAGCGTCAAGGCCCGCCGCTGCGACGTTCCCCTACCTCGTTATCCGGAGAACGACGATGACGAACGCCTGGAACGTTGCGGCCGCCCGTGCCACCTATTCGGTCGCGCACTGGGGCGACGGGTACGTCGACATTGGCGGCGACGGCCGCGCGCTGATGCGGCCGCGTGGCGCGGACGGCCCCGCGATCGCGCTGGACGACGCCATCGCGCGTGCGCGCGAACTGGGATTGCGCCTGCCGCTGTTGTTGCGCTTTCCCGACATCCTTCTGGACCGCCGGGC
>JAICHS010000252.1 GCA_025924775.1 Rhodanobacteraceae bacterium | reverse complement strand
GTGACGATCACCTTGCCGTTCTCGTGCAGCGCCTCGCCGATCGCGTCCAGCGATTCCTGCACCGCCGCGTCGATGAAGCCGCAGGTGTTGACGATCACCGCGTTGGCCTTGTCATAGCGCGGCACGATCTCGTAGCCCTCGGCCTTCAACTGGGTGAGGATGCGCTCGGAATCGACCAGCGCCTTGGGGCAGCCGAGGCTGACGAAACCGACTTTGGGATTGGATGCGGGCATGGGAAAGCGTGGCGGCGAACCGCGCATTTTATCGAAACCCGCGCCCGCCCATGCGCTTTCATCGAAGGGGAGGTTTCAGCGCTTGCGCAGGGCCCTGCGGACGGAAACTCTGCCCCGCTGGAAGCCGGCCTGTCGCCGGCGGGAACGTAACGTTGCCGTGGCCGAGCGTCCATCCTTCTTCGCGGAATTGAAACGCCGCAACGTGCTGCGCGCGGGCGTGCTGTACGCGGGCGCGGTGTGGGCGCTGTCGCAGGGCATCTCGCAACTGAGTCCCGCACTCGACCTGCAGACCGACGTCACCCGCTGGTTCCTGGTGGCCTGCGCGATCCTGTTTCCGTTCTGGCTCGCGTTCGCATGGCTGTACGAATTCACGCCGCAGGGCATCAGGCGCGAGTCCGAAGTCGCGCCCGGCGAATCGATCGCGCACACGACCGCGCGCAAGCTGGACTTCGCGATCATCGGCGTGCTGGCGATCGCGGTGCTGCTGCTGGCCTGGCGGCTGCTGGTGCTCGATCATCGCGCGCCCGCCGTGGCACGCGTCGCGACCGCCGCCATACCGCCGAAGGCGACACCCGTTGCCTTCGACCCGCCCAAGGACACGCTGGTGGTGCTGCCCTTCAAGAACCTCAGCGGCGATCTCAAGCAACAATATTTCAGCGACGGCATCACCCAGGAACTCACCGGCGCGCTCGGCCAGAATCCGGCTCTGCGCGTGATCGCGTGGGAAACCGCATCGACGCTGCGGGACTCCGCACTGACGGCGCGCGCCGTGGGCGAGAAGCTGGATGTCGCCAACATCCTGCACGGCAGCATCGCGCGCGAGGGCAGCGAAGTGCGGATCAGCGTGGAGCTGGTCAGCGCGGTGACGGGTTACGAGCTGTGGTCGCAGCACTACGACGATACCTTCGCCAACATCTTCGCGGTGCAGGACAAGGTGTCGCAGGCGATCGCGCAGGCGCTGCAGGTGAAGTTCGCGCAAGCCGAACTGCCGCAGGGCGGTACCAGCAATCCACAAGCCCACGACCTGGTGCTGAAGGGCCGCGCGCTGATGGACAAATCCGATGCCGCGAGTTTCGAAGCGGCCCGCAAGGCTTTCGAGCAGGCCATCGCGCTCGATCCGAACTACGCCGACGCCCACGCGCTGCTGTCGCACGCGCTGTTCGACCTGGCCCAGCGTTCCGACCTGTCGCTACCAGCGACGCTGCCGCAAATCCGCGCCGAAGCCGGGAAGGCGCTGGCGCTCGACCCGAACAATGCCGATGCCTGGGTGGCGCTCGGCGTTGCGGATACGAGCAGCGACCCGCCCGACCGCGCCAAGGCCAAGGCGGAATACCAGAAGGCGCTGGCGTTCGATCCCAGCAATGTCGCTGCGCATATCAATTACGGCACCCTGCTGCCACTCAAGCAGGCGCTGGGAGAAAATCAGGAAGCCGCCCGGCTCGATCCCGACAACGCCACCGCCTGGAACAATATCGGCACGACTGACCAAGACCTCGGCGACTGGGCGCAGGTGGTGACGGCCGCCCAGGCCCTGGTCCGGCTCGATCCCGCGAGCGTGGACGGCGCGTTCTATCTCGCTTATGCGTACCAGCAGTTGCACCAGTACGACAGAATGGTGGCGGCGTTCGATCTCGTGAAACCCGCGACGCCCGTGGACCGGGAACAGGTCACGACCGGCCGGCTGGCGTACCGGGCCGTGGCCGATCCCGCGCTGCGCCCGCAGGCGCTGGCTGCGTTGAAGAGCTTGAGCCGGCACCAGTCCAATCCGGACGTGGCGGCCAATCTGGTCACGATGTACGCCTCGCTCGGCCAGCACGCGGCGCTGCTGCAAGCGCTGGAAACCTTGTGCCCGGCCACTCCGGTTGCCTGCGGCGACCTCGCCATCAATCCGATGTACACCGCGCTGCGCGCCGATCCGCGCTTCCAGAAGCTGGTCGAGCGGTACAACACCACGACGGTTGAGTAGGGCGGGAGGAGCGCAGCGCATCCCGCCATGGTCATTCGGCGGGATTCGCCGCTACGCGGCTGCTCCCGCCCTACAAACAATAGACACCGGGACGGTGCAGTAGCTCCAATCCGCGACCGGGTAGTACGCTGGCAGGATCGCGACTTCGGAGAACCGCCATGGGCGAACGCATCAACATCATGACCGCCGGCACGCACTGCATCGGCGCCTATCTCGCCAAGCCGGACGGGAAACCCAAAGGCGGCATCGTGGTGGTGCAGGAAATCTTCGGCGTCACGCCGCACATCCGCAGCGTCGCCGACGGCTACGCGCGCGACGGCTACACCGCCATCGCGCCGGCGTTCTTCGATTTCGTCGAAAACGACGTCGAGCTCGCCTACGACAAGACCGGCACGGCGCGGGGCAAGGATCTGGCGATGGAAGTCGGGCTGGACCGCGCGGTGGAAGCCGTCGCCAGCGCGGCGGATTCGATCAAGTCAGCCGGGAAAATCGGCGTGGTCGGTTACTGCTGGGGCGGCACCGTCGCACTGCTCGCGGCGCAGCGCCTCGGCCTGCCCGCGGTGAGCTACTACGGCGCGCGCAATGTCGCCTACCTCGATCAACCTTTGCGCGCGCCGGTGATCTTCCACTTCGGCGCCAACGACCGCTCGATCACCGCCGAAGTGGTGGAAAAACATCGCAAGGCCTGGCCGAATGCGCCGGTGTATGTGTACGAACATTGCGGGCACGCGTTCAACCGCGACGTGGACAAGAGCGTCTACAACGAGGACGCGGCGCGCCTCGCACGGGAGCGCACGCTCGCCTTCTTCGGCAAGGAACTCGCGGGCCAGCCATGAAGGCAGCCGTCGATGCCGGGTTCCAGCTCGACGGGCGGCTCGCCGCGGACACCGTGTTCGTGGCCGACTGGACCCTGTGCCGCGTGCTGCTGATGGACGATGTGCAATTTCCGTGGCTCGTGCTGGTGCCGCGGCGCGAAGGTCTCGCTGAACTGGACGACCTGATCGAGCGCGACCGCACGCAATTGATGCGTGAAATCACGCGCGCGATGCAGGTGCTGCGCGGCACCGTCGAATGCGACAAGCTCAACATCGGCGCACTCGGCAACATCGTGCGCCAATTGCACGTGCACGTGGTCGCCCGTCGCGAGGGCGATCCCGCGTGGCCGGGGCCGGTATGGGGGCACGGGCCGGCACACCGCTATCGGCCCGAAGCGCGCGACAAGTTGCTCGCGGACTTGCGCCGGGAAAGCAGAACGGAAGCCATCGGACGACGCAAACGCAATGGCTGATTTCCGCGTCGAATCATTGGCCGAAGACGCATTGCTGCTGCGCTTTGGCGACGGCATCAACGTTGCGACGAACGCGCGCGTGCATGAGGCGGCAAGCGCGCTGCGGGAGGCCGGCTTGCCAGGTATCACCGATGTCGCTCCGGCCTATGCGACGCTGCTGTTGCGGTTTGATCCGTCTATATGGGACAAGGGCGCACTTCTCGAAACCGTTGCAAAGACACTGGATCCCGGCCTGCGCCGGGATGACGAGCAAAAGAATGCGGTCGCCTTGCCTGAAACCGCGCGCGTCGTTGAAATCCCGGTGTGCTACGGCGGCGAGTGCGGCCCGGATATCGATGCGGTCGCGGAACACGCAGGGCTGTCGCGCGACGAAGTCGTCGCCCGACACGCGGCGGCGGAATACACCGTGGCGATGCTCGGGTTCGCGCCGGGGTTTCCGTACCTGCTCGGCCTCGATGCCTCGTTGCACGTCCCGCGCCGCGCGAATCCGCGCACACGCGTGCCTGCGGGTTCGGTCGCGATCGGCGGCACGCAAACCGGCATCTATCCGCGTGAGTTGCCGGGCGGCTGGCACCTGATCGGGCGCACGCCGCTCGCGCTGTTCGATCCCGCACGGGAACCGCCCTGCCTGCTGGCGCCTGGCGACCGCGTGCGCTTTCGCGTGATCGACGC
>JAICHS010000251.1 GCA_025924775.1 Rhodanobacteraceae bacterium | reverse complement strand
TCGGATCGATCCACGCGTTGTAGGGCCCGTCGCCCACGGTGTTGTCGTACAGGAACGGTACCGATTCGTGCAGGTCGTGCAGCACCTGCGCGTGCCAACCCACGTAGGTGTTCAGCACATTCTCCGTGAGGTCCAGTGTCACCGCCATCGCGTCGCGGTTGTTGTCGTGCGCGACGTAGTGGCCCCAGTAGATCAGGTGCGGATAGTTCTGGCCGAGGTGCGCGCGATGCCACTTGTAGAGGTCGACCATGCGGTTGCGGCCGTCCACCTCGACCACCGGCGTGATCAGGGTGATCATGTGCGAGCGGATGTACTGGATGTACGGCGCGTCGTCGACCGCAAGGCGATAGCCCAGTTCCATCAACGCGGTCGGCGCGCCGGTTTCGGTCGAATGGATGGTGCCCGTGATGTAGTACACCGGAACGGTCTGCTTGATGAGCGCCGCGGCCTTGGCATCATCCATGTCGAGCTTGCGTGGATCGGCAAGCTGTGCAAGCCGCGCCTGGTTGGCATCCAGATCCTGCATCAAGGATTCGTCGGCGATCGCCACCGCGATCATCTCGCGGCCTTCTTCGGTTTTGCCGATCGTGAAAACCCTCACCCGTGGCGTGGCCTTGGCCAGCATCCGGAAATAGCGGTACACGTCCTCCGCGTAGGGCAGCATGTTCGGCGCGCCCGCGACATCACCCAGCACGGCTTCCGGCGTCGGCACCGTCGGCGACGCCGGCAGGTAATCGGTCAGCGGGGTGTTGAAGTCAGGCTGCGTGGTGTATTTCGCGATCTTCGCGGTGTAAGCCTGATCGACCGGCTGGGCGGGATCACGCGCATACGGATTGCCAGCGGCGGCGAATGCCGTGCCGCAAACGGCCAACGCCAACCACGCCAGCCCCAAACGTGTACCCCGCATGTCCCCGCTCCCGTCCGGTTTCGACCTCGCCAAGCGTAGCCAAATTCAGCGCTCGACGGAGGTGTCGAAAGGCATGGCAGGATCCATGCGCGCCAAGCGTCTCAATTGCAGGCCAGCCACTGCACACTGAACCGCCGGGCGGGGTCGGTCCAGACTCCGGCAACCTTGAATCCGGCGCGCGCCGCGAGCCGCGCGAATCCTTCCAGGGTGTACTTGCAGCTGTACTCGACCAGCATCGCCTCGCCCGCCGCAAACCGGAAGCCGCGGCCCGCGACGTGCACGATCTGTTCGCGCTGGCTGACGATGTGGGTCTCGATGCGCCCGGCCAGCGGACGCCAGCGCGCGCGGTGGCGAAAGGTGCCCAGGTCGAAATCCGCGCCCAGCTCGCGGTTCACGCGGGTCAACAGGTTGAGGGTGAACTCCGCGGTCACGCCGGCGGCATCGTTGTAGGCCGCTTCCAGTGCCGCTGTGTCCTTGACCAGGTCAACCCCAATCAGCACCCCGCCCGGCAACACGCCGCCGCCCTGCCCGGCCTCGGCCCGCATCTGGCGCAGCAGGCGCAACGCATCGTCGGGATCGAAATTGCCCAGCGTCGAACCCGGGAAATACACCACCGTCTGGCGTGGCGCGCGCGCCGCGCGCGGCAGCTTGATCGGCTGCGTGAAATCGGCGCACACGGGCAGCATCTCGATGGCGGGAAACCTGCGTTCCAGGCCGGCCACACTGGCCGCCAACGCGCTGCGCGAAATTTCCACCGGCACGTACGCCACCGGCGCTTCGAGCCGTCCCAGCAACATTTGCGTCTTCAGCCCGCAGCCACTGCCGTATTCGACCAGGCGGACGCCAGGGCCCAGCGCGGCGGCGATGCCATCGATGTGCGCGCGCATGATCGCAAGCTCGGTCCGGGTCGGGTAGTACTCCGGTTGCTCGCAGATGCGTTCGAACAACCGCGAGCCGCGCGCATCGTAGAAGTACTTGGAAGGCAGCTGTTTCGGCGTACGCGCGAGCCCGGCCAGGACGTCGCCCAGCAACTCGTTGCCCGGCCGACGGTCATCGACCTGATGGATGCGCGCGGCGCGCGGGTTGCCCGTCATGCGTCCCTCGCCAACCGCAGTCCGCTGAACTGCCAGCGCGCCGCCGGAAAAAAGAAATTGCGGTAACTCGCACGCACGTGCCCCGCCGGTGTCGCGCACGAACCGCCGCGCAGCACCCACTGGCCGTTCATGAACTTGCCGTTGTATTCGCCCAGCGCACCGGCGGCCGGCCGGTAGCCCGGATAGCCGATGTACGGGCTGGCCGTCCATTCCCACACGTCTCCGAACATCTGCAGCGCGTGGTCACCGCCGCCGGAGGCGCGCGCCGGCAACGGGCACAACACGCCGTCATCGACAAAATTGCCGGCAACCGGAAGCCCTTGTGCGAGGGTCTCCCATTCGGCCTCGGTCGGCAAGCGCGCACCCGCCCAACGCGCGAACGCGTCGGCCTCGAAAAAGCTGACGTGGCAGACCGGTGCCGCGGGATCGATGGCACGCCGGCCGCCCGGCGTGAAGGTCGTTTCCAGGGCGTCGTCCCAATACAGCGGATGCGCCCAGCCCTCGCGACGCACGGTGTCCCAGCCCTCCGCCAACCACAATGCGGGCTGGCGGTAGCCGCCGTCGTCGATGAACTGCCGGAACTCGGCGTTGCTGACGCAGCGGTTGGCCAGTACGTGCGGATGCAGGAGTTCGCGGTGCCGTGGCGACTCGTTGTCGTAGGCAAATCCCTCGCCCGCACGCCCGATCTCGACGATACCATCGCGGCCGGCGATGAAGCGCAACGCCACGGGCGCGGACTCCGCTGCGGCTGGCACATCGCGAAATACCGGCTGCAGCGGATTCAGCGAGAACAGGTGCAGGATGTCGGTCAACAACAGTTCCTGGTGCTGCTGTTCGTGATTGAGCCCCAGCATGACCCGTGCGGCGACTTCCGGATCAGCGCCACGCTCGCGCAGCAGCTTGTCCATCGCGGTATCGACGTGTGCGCGGTAAGCCTTGATCTCGCCCAGGGTCGGACGCGTCAGCAGCCCGCGCTGCGGTCGCGCGTGCATTGGCCCCACGGCTTGGTAGTACGAATTGAACAGGAAATCCCAGCCATCCCGAAACCGTCGATAGCCGGGTTCGAAATGCGCCAGCAGGAATTGCTCGAAGAACCAGGTCGTGTGCGCGAGGTGCCATTTGGCGGGACTCGCATCGGGCATCGATTGTGCAACCGTGTCCTCGGGTGCAAGTGTCGCGCACAAGGCCACGGTCGCCGCACGCACGCGCCGATATTCGGCGCCCACGGTAGCGGGCGTCTGGCGCCGGTCATCCAGCTTGGGCTGTGCGGACATGCGGGGGCTGCCTCGATAAGGCGCGACACCAGTCGTCGGCGCACGCAAACCTTGATTCAACCAATCCATTCGTTCAACGAATGTGATGGCGCCCGACGGCGAGTACAAGGCCGGGCCCTCGATGAAGCCTCCCTGATTCAGGTCAATGGCCGCGCGGCGGCCACGCACCCGCCGGGCGCGACCCCACCGGCCCCGCCCCGCCACGGCAACCGGCGTATGCGGGAAGGCCTGCCGCAACCGTCCGGGAATCACCCCCGGTTACAGCACCGCCGAATCATTGCGCAGCATTTCGCGCCGCACGATCGCGATCGGTGCGAAACCGTGCTGCATGAAATCGTCGTGGAACTTCTGGAGGTTGAAGGCAGCGCCTGCCTGCTTTTCGACGTCGGCGCGCAGCTTCAGGATCTCCAGCTTGCCCAGCGTGTAATAAAGATACGTCGGATCCGAGGTACCGCGCTTGGTTTCCACCTCGCCCACCGCCGGCGACTGGTAGCCTTCCTTGACGAAGAACGCCTTCGCCTGGTCCAGTGTCATCTGGCCGGTGTGGAGCTTGATGCCGACGATGAAACGCGCATTGCGCAACAGCGCATCCTGCAACTGGCCAAGTTTCAGCAGCAGCTGCTGGTGGCGGTCGTGCGGGAATTCGTACTGCGCCAGGCCCCGGTCCAGCATCATCTGCTCGCAATAGTGCGCCCAGCCTTCGGCGTTGGTCGCGGAGCCCAACAGCTTGCGTACGCGGTCATCCACCTTGTGCATCCACAGGAATTGCACGTAGTGCCCGGGATACGCCTCGTGTGTGGCGATGCTGGTGATCACCGGGTAACTGAACTGCGCCATGAACTCGTTGGTGCGCTGCTGCGGCCAACCCTTTTCCGGCAGCGTCACGTTGAAGTAGGCCGTG
>JAICHS010000250.1 GCA_025924775.1 Rhodanobacteraceae bacterium | reverse complement strand
GCCCGATGCCAGCAGCCGTTTCAGCGGGTATTCCGGCGACGTGCGCAGGAAGCGTTCACGCGCGCCGGCGCCAACCGGTCCGGTGAAGGTCGTCGCAAAGCCGTCGATGTTGGGCTCGGTGTTGCCCGCCGCCGACAGGATTGGCGTCTCGACCTCGGCAACCCCGCGCTGGGCAAAGAATTCGCGCGCCATCGCGTTGAAGCGCGCCCGCAGGCGCAGCGCGCGCTGGCGCGAGGCGGACTCAGGCACCATGCGCTTTCAGCAGTTCCAGCAACTGCGCCTCGCCCCGAATCTCGATGCCGAGCGCGCGCGCCTTGTCCAGTTTGGAGCCCGCGGCTTCGCCCGCGACCACGAACGAGGTCTTCTTCGACACCGAACCCGCGACCTTGGCCCCCAGCGACTCCAGCTTGTCCTTCGCTTCGTCGCGGGTGAGCTTCGACAGGCTGCCGGTCAACACCACGGTCTGCCCCGCCAGCGGCCCCGCCACCTTGCGTTGCGGCGCCGTCTCCTGCCAATGCACGCCGGCCTTGCGCAGCGCGGCGATCGCCTCGCGGTTGCGGCGTTCGGCAAAAAACGCCGCGATGTGTGCCGCCATGATCGGGCCGACGTCGTCCACTTCGGTAAGCTCGGCTTCGCTGGCGTGCGCCAACGCATCCAGCGAGCCGAAGTGCCGCGCCAGGGTCTTGGCGGTGGCTTCCCCGACCTCGGGAATGCCGAGCGCGAACAGGAACCGCTCGAGCGTGGTGGCCTTGCTGGCCTCGATCGCAGCCACCAGGTTGTCGGCCCATTTGGTCGCGATCTTGCCGGCCTTCACCGTTTCCGGAATCACGCCGTCGCGTTCCTCGGCGCGACGCTTCATCGCCAGGAAATCGCCCAGCGTCAGGGTGTACAGGTCGGCGATGGAGTGTACGTAGTCGAACGCGATCAGGTCCTCAATGTAACGCTCGCCCAGGCCATCGATGTCCAACGCACGACGCGACGCGAAGTGCCGGATGGCTTCGCGGCGCTGCGCGGCGCACACCAGCCCACCGCTGCAACGCGCGGCAGCCTCGCCATCTTCGCGCACGATCGCGGAGCCGCAGACCGGGCAATGCGCCGGCATCTTCCACGGCCGCGTGTGCGCGGGCCGACGCTCCAAAATCACGCGCACCACTTCCGGGATCACGTCGCCCGCGCGGCGCACGATCACGCTGTCGCCCACACGCACATCGAGGCGTGCAACCTGATCGGCGTTGTGCAGCGTGGCGTTGGTGACGGTCACGCCCGCAACGCCGACGGGTTGCAGGCGCGCCACCGGCGTGGCGGCCCCGGTGCGCCCGATCTGGATGTCGATGGCCTCCACCCGCGTGGATTGTTCCTCGGCCGGAAACTTGTGCGCCAACGCCCAGCGCGGCGCCCGCGCCACGAACCCGAGTTGTCGCTGCTGGTCGTAGCGGTCGACCTTGTACACCACGCCGTCGATGCCGTAGGGCAATTGGTCACGCCGCGCCCCGATGTCGCGGAAATAGCCAAGCAGGCCCTCCACGCCGCGCACCGCGCCGCTTTGCGGACACACCGGCAGGCCCCAGCCGCGCACGATCGCCATCGCGGCCGTGTAGCGATGGGCCAGCACCGCATCGGGATCTTCCGGCCGATAGACACCGTAGGCGTAAAACGCCAGCGGCCGCGACGCGGTCACGCGCGGATCCAGTTGCCGCAGCGAACCGGCCGCGCCGTTGCGCGGGTTGGCCAACGGCTTGCCGCCTTCGCGCAGCATGCGTTCGTTGTAGGCCCGGAAACCGGCCTTGGGCATGTACACCTCGCCGCGCACTTCCAGCGCGTCCGGCCAGCCCGCGCCGCGCAGCTTCAGCGGGATGGCCTTGACGGTGCGCACGTTCGCGGTGACGTCTTCGCCGGTGGTGCCATCGCCGCGGGTCGCGCCCTGCACCAGCACGCCATGTTCGTAACGCAGGCTCATCGCCAGGCCATCGAACTTCGGCTCCACCGAAAATTCGGGATCGACGATGCCCAGCGCCTGCTCCACCCGCCGCACGAAATCACGCACCTCGTGGTCGGGATCGACGCCTGCGGGCGGGTGGGCATCACTGAAGGCATTCGCGAGCGACAGCATCGGGATGACGTGCCGCACTTCGGCAAACCCGGATGCAGGCCTTGCGCCCACGCGGCGCGTCGGCGAATCGGCCGAGGCCAGCTCCGGGTGCGCCGCCTCCAGCGCCTCCAGTTCACGCATCAGGCGGTCGTATTCGGCGTCGGGCAGCGACGGGTCGTCCAGGACGTAATAGCGGTAGTTGGCGTCGTCGATCGCCGCGCGCAATGCCGCTGCCTGTTGTTGGATTGCATCCACGTGTGCTGACATGGTGGGCCCGGTTGGACGGAGGTGCTCGCGACAGTCGACCCCCGAGTTTAATGCGCTGTTGTCGGCCATCGATTGCAGGCCCCTGCGAAAAAGCCGCATTCGAAAGGTGCACGAAAGGTTGGTGCCGCAGTATCGACCACGGGTGAGGTTGCGGTCACTCTTTACCAGTGGACAGTTTCGGGGCAACCCTCGTGCTACCAACTGTTCATTCTCTCACCCACGTGCCCGGCCTGCGTCGAACCCCTCCCCGGTGGCGCAGGCCGGACGCGCCCTTTGGCGGATCCCGGGCCAGCTGACGTTAAACTGGCCGCACCCTTTGGATCCACCGGGCCGCCCGGCCCCCGACAATGTCTCCAGTGAATGCTCACGCAGGCATTGCGCGCATGCGCGGCCTGATCTGGCTGGTTGCGGCCGCGTTCTTCATGCAGACGCTGGACTCGACCATCGTCAACACGGCCGTGCCCAGCATCGCGCAGGCGTTGGCGGTGCCGCCGATTTCGCTGAAAACCGCGCTGACCAGCTACGTGTTGACGCTGGCGATCTGCATCCCGGCCAGCGCGTGGCTGTCCGACCGCTTCGGTACCCGCCGGGTGTTCGCCGCTTCCGTGCTGATCTTCACGCTGGGGTCGCTGGCCTGCGGCGTGTCGCAAAGCCTTCCGCAGCTGGTGGCAGCACGCGTGCTGCAGGGCATCGGTGGCGCGCTGCTGATGCCAATCGGCCGCTATGTGCTGGTGCGCGCGTTCGGCCCGAAGGATTTTGTCGCGGCCATGAGCACGGCCGGCATCCCGGGCCTGCTGGGGCCGGTGGTTGGGCCGTTGCTGGGTGGGGTGCTGGCGCAATATGCGTCGTGGCGGCTGATCTTCCTGGTCAACGTGCCGGTGGGCATCGTCGGGTTGTGGCTCAACCGCCGCTACATGCCGGACTTTCGCGGCGAGCGCCGCCCGTTCGATTGGGCCGGTTTTGCACTGTTCGCGCTGGCATCCGGCCTGCTGCTGATAGCAGCCGAAAGCGCCGGTGACGGCGATTACCGCAACGCCGCCATCGTGGCGGTGGTCGGCGTGGCGTGCGGTTACGCCTACTGGCGTTACGGCCAGCACGCACGGCATCCGGTGGTGGACCTGACGCTGTTCAAGGTGCGCAGCCTCGCCATCGCGGTTGGCGGCGGCATGTGCACGCGCCTGGGCACCGCGGGATTGTCGTTCATCCTGATGCTGTTCCTGCAGGTGGGCTGCGGCTGGACCCCGACCGCCGCGGGCATGATGATCGTGCCGCAGGCCGTGGCGATGGTACTGATGAAGTTCCTGATCGACCGCATCCTCAAGCGTTACGGCTACCGCCACACGCTGTTCGTCAACACCGCGATCGCCACCGCGCTGCTGGCGTGTTTCGCGTGGTTCGACGCCACCACGCCGTGGTGGCAGATCGCCGCGTTGATGTTCGCCTACGGCTTCGTGATGAGCCTGCAATACACCGCGATGAACACGCTGGCGTTCGTGGACCTGCCGCCCGAGCGCGCGGCGCAGGCGTCCTCGGTGACGTCGGCGGTGCAATACCTCGTGATCAGCTTCGGCATCGCGCTGTCGTCGTGGCTGCTGGCGGTGTTCCTCGGCGACCACCACCACGATCCCGCGGCCTACGTGCGGGGCTTTCGCGCCGCGGTGCTGGTGATGGCGGCGTTCTCGCTGGTAGCGGTGTACGTGTTCACGCGGCTGCGACACGACCGGCCGCTACGGCGGCCGATCTCGACACCGGAAACCGCGGCATAGCAGCTCCTTCCCCCGTTTACGGGGGAAGGTTGGGATGGGGGCGGCCGTGCGACGT
>JAICHS010000249.1 GCA_025924775.1 Rhodanobacteraceae bacterium | reverse complement strand
TGTACCGCGTGACCGCGCGCAGTGGAGATCCGTCCACGAGCGGCAGCCGCGCGGTGGTAACCCTGCAAGTCGTGATGAAGATGAGTTGATCATCCACCGCCAGTCCGGCCTACGCCAAGCGACCATGCCATGAAACGCCAAACCACCCCGCGTCACCCCGTTCTCCGGGCGCTTCGTACCGCCGCGTGCTGCGCGCTCGCGCTGTTCGCTTATGGCGCACTGGTCATGCCGCCGGTCAGCGTGGCCATTGCGGCGACAGCGGCGGGCCCCAGCGGCGGCAGTGCCGGTACCACTGGCACGCCCGTGCAAGTGGACCAGACGCCGCTGACCGTACAACCCGCGATCCCGCCGAACATCACCCTGATGCTGGACGACTCGGGTTCGATGGCATGGGATTACATGCCGGATTGGGATTATCTCTCGAATACCGGCCCGTACGGGGTGCGAAACGCGGCGATCAACGGCCTGTACTACAACCCGGCCACCACCTATACCCCTCCACCGCAGGCGAACGGTAGCGCCTACCCCAATTCGCCGGGTCTCACGACGGCGTACAGCGACGGTTTCACCAATACCAATGGGGTGAACATCACCACCTACACCGGCGGGGGCAATGGCAATTCGTTCCGCTATGGAGATAACCTCCCGACTACGCAGTTCACCGCCGGTAAGGATTACGGTCCGGCTGTGTGGGGAGGAGCAAATGGCGGCGGCTGCGCCAGTCCCTACTACGTTGATCCAAATGACTCCAGCCAATGCATTCGCGATCCCGTGGCGCAGCATGAGGTTTACCAATGCAATTCGGGTGACTCCGGCCCCAATACGTACAACGGCATGCCGAACATGTGCCGTCATACCGATTGGGAGGAGGGCACTCCTGTTTACACGTACTACCCGGCGACCGATGAAGGGCTGCAGTGCCCGTCCGGTGGCACCCTCGAGTCCGACGGCCTTTGCCATTTTTCGCCGAAACCAGTGACACAGCCGACGTCTGCGCATTGGACGTGCCCGAAGGGCGGCAACACGGACACCAGCGCCCCTCCGCCGCCCAGCGCGGCCCCCGAGTGCACGTCCAACGGCGGCCGCATCTGGGTATGGGCATTCACCTATGTGGTGGGCGCGCCAATTCAGGCAAACGAACATTTCGTGATTCCGAATGACGCGAACGCCCCGGCCGGTGGCTGGTGCAGCGTGCTTCTCGCAAATTGGAACGGGAACCCGACAGCCAACTGTGTCAACGCAGACGATACGTCCGGAGTAGCTGGTCCGGTCGGCGTGGCGGCAGGCCAGAACATCGCCAATTGGTTCTCCTATTACCGCACCCGCATGTTGATGGCCAAGAGCGGCCTGATGACGGCGTTCAACACCCTGGATCCGAATTTCCGCGTGGGCTTCGGCTCGATCAACGGCGGCGCCGGCGCCAACAACAACGTGCAGTACTTCCCGTCCACGTCGTCGAGCGTGTTCTCCTACACGGATGCCTTCAATGGCGGCACGAACCTGATTTACGACGTCGCCCCGTTCGACACCAACTGCGCGACCAATCCGACGACGTGCACGCCCGGACAATCAGGCACCCAGCGCGCCGCGTTCTGGAACTGGATTGCCAAGGCCCAGCCGGGCCACGAGACGCCGTTGCGGCAGGCCCTGGATGCCGCCGGGCAGTATTACCAGTCCAGCCAGCCTTGGGGCTGGATGAGCACCGATCCGGGTTACGCCAACCGCGGCAACGCGGGGGATATCGCCTGCCGCCAGTCCAACACCATCCTGACCACGGACGGTTTCTGGAACGGCAATTACACCTCGTCCGCCACCAACGGCGCCAGCGACAGTGACGGCCCGAGTTTCACCGACGCCAACGGCAACAAGGTCGGCTACAAGAACGAGCCGCCGTTCTCCGGCGGTGGCACGTCGGATGGCACGCCGTCGCTGGCGGACGTGGCCACGTACTACTGGGAGAACGACCTGCAGACGGGCGATGCCAACGAGGTACCGACGGACACCGCCGACCCCGCGTTCTGGCAGCACATGGTGACCTTCACCCTGGGCATGGGCTTCACGCCGACTGGCATTACGCCCCCCGGCACGACTACGCAACAGATTTTCGACTGGGGCAACGATGGCGGCGGTACAACCAGTAAATATGCGATCAGCAACTTCGCCTGGCCCAACCCGTCTGCCGCCAACTTCGGATCGATCAACAACATCGCCGACCTCGCACACGCCGGCCTCAACGGACACGGTGGTTTCTTCCAGGCCAACAACCCGCAGACCTTCGTCGCCGGCATTGAATCCGCGTTGAAGCGCGCAGGTGATCGCCTGGCGACCGGCGCCAGCCTCGGTGCCAATTCCACCAAGCTCCAGACCGGCACGTTCGTTTATCAGGCGCAGTATTTCACCGGCAGCTGGAAGGGCGATTTGCTGGCGCTTGGCCTGAACGCTGCCACCGGTGCGCCCGACAGCACGGCCACGTGGTCGGCGGCGACGGCCTTGAACGGGCAGGCCGCCGTGAGCGGCACCAATCGCACCTACCCGACGCGCGCCAATTCCGCTTATGCCAGCGCGTCGGGCCGTGACATCATGACCTACAACCCGACCGGGAAGGACTACGCTTCGCAGTTCGTGTCGTTCGCCAACGGTACGGGCAACACGCCACCGACACTTGCGAGCGACCAGTTGGCCAGCCTGGGCAGCGACGCCGCGGCGCAGGCAAAGATGGTGAATTACCTGCGCGGCGACAACACCGACGAGAAATCGAACGGTGGTGATTTCCGCACCCGCACCACACCGCTCGGCGATATCGTGGATTCGGCGCCGCTCTACGCTGCCGCGCCCGACTCGACCGAATTCAACGGCGAAAGTTTTCCGGGCCTCGCGTTGGTCACCGACAGTTCCGGCACGTATTCGCCGTTCCAGCGCTGGACCCAAGGCACCATCGACAGCACTGGCAAGTTGACCCCGTCGGCGGCGTCGCAGCGCGCCGGCATGATCTACGTCGCCGGCAATGACGGCATGTTGCACATCCTCGATGCCAGTACGGGCAAGGAGGTGTTCGCCTACCTGCCGGGCGCGTTGCTGGTCAACCAGACCGACCCGGTGACGGGGCAGGCCGAGCCGCTGGCCAACCTGGCCGACCCGGCCTACGGCAGCGCGGCGATGCCACACCAGGATTACAACGACGGCCAGTTGACCGTGGCCGATGCCTACGTGAAGTTGCCGCAGAGCGGCGACACCAGCCCGCAGTGGCACACCATTCTCGTCGGCACCACGGGCAAGGGCCCGGCCCGCGCGGTGTATGCGCTGGACGTGACCGACCCCACCAATATCAAGCCGCTGTGGGAGCGTTACGCGGGTGACAACAGCACGCTCGACAGCAACAGCGGCTACATCGGCCAGATGAACGGCGCGCCGGTGATCGCGCAGACTTCGGTTTCGACCGACAGCAGCGGCAACAGTACCGGGACCTGGTCGGCGCTGGTCGGCAACGGCTACAACAGCCCGAACGGCGTGGCGGCGCTGCTGCAGTTCAATCTTGCTACCGGCCAGCTCCACGTGCACACGACCAACACGACCACCAGCAACGGGCTGGCGCCGGTGTACACATGGATGAGCAATTCCAGCAGTGGCGTCACCGATCTCGCCTATGCCGGCGATCTGCAGGGCAAGGTGTGGCAGTTCAATCTCGATTTGACGAGCTGCTCGGGCAGCGGCAATAGCCAGACCTGCACCACCACGGCGAAGCCGGACAGCGCCGGCACCAGCATCTTCACGGCAACCGACGCGAGCGGCAACGCGCAGCCGATCACCGGCGGCATGCTGGTGGCCCAGAACCCGACCGACAGTGGACTCTGGCTGTTCTTCGGAACCGGCGAGTTCATCAACCAGAGCGACCTGAGCAGCAAGAAGGTGCAGACCTGGTATGGCCTGATCATCACGCCGACCGTCGGAACCAATGCCGCGCCCGCGGCCTTGACCCGCAGCCAGCTTGCGCAACGTTCGATCATCTACGAGGACACGGGCCTTGATGGCGGTTACCCTGCGCGCGCCGTGACGCCACTGCCATCGACGCCTGATATTTGCAACTTTGCGACCAGCACCGGAAAAGGCAACGGTAAAGGTGGTGGTAGCAGCGGCGGCAGCAGCAGCTGCAAGATGGGCTGGTACATGGACCTGGTAT
>JAICHS010000248.1 GCA_025924775.1 Rhodanobacteraceae bacterium | reverse complement strand
GGGCGAGGAGGGGATGATGGGTACGAATCAGGCAAGTGTCGTTCCGTTCAAGCGCACATTGCGTTCGTTGTTCAAATACCGGCGCGCACCATTGCGCGGCTCCATCGACACCGTGCATAACGGGTGCTGCCAGGGCTGGGCGCTCGACTCGAAATCGGCTTCGCCGGTCGAAGTGGAGCTTTTCATCGATGGCCGATCGGCAGGTCGCGCGCTCGCCGATCTGCACCGTGGCGACCTGGAACGCGAGGGCATGGGCGAGGGCCGACATGGCTTTTCGGTCGAAATTGCCGCCACTTTGCGCGACGGCCTTCATCATCGCGTGGAGGTGCGCAGCCGCGATGGTCGCGTCATCGCCGTGCGCGAGGCGATGCAGATCGTGCCCAAGCTGACGCCGGCGGAGTTCGACCGGTGCGCCCCGTGGGTCGATGGGGACGACGTCGGGTTCGAACGGGAGCTCGCGAGATTGCGGCAAACAGGCGCCGTGGATGCGGAAATCGAAACGTGTGTGCGCTTCTTCCGCGAGCACGGCTGGTTGAAACTGGAACAGGCCGTGCCGCATGCGCTGATTGACAAGGTGCTGGCGGACGTGGAGCAGGCTTGGCGCGATCTGCCACCACAGCTGGTGCTCAGCAATGCCTTGAAAGCGCCGACACCGATGGGCGAGGTGGCGAAGGTCCCCGGATTTCGGGCTGCCTCGGTGCGTTATCTCGATTTCCACAACGCATCCGACGCCGCGGCGGAGATCATGATGCTGCCGGCGGTGCTGCGCTTCGCCGAAGTGTGCTTCGGCGAAAAAGTCGCGGCCATGCAGACCTTGCTGTTCGAGAACGGCACCCAGCAGGCCAGTCACCAGGATTTTGCCTTTGTGCATTCGCTGCGGCCGGCTTGCCTGATGGGTGCATGGGTAGCGCTGGAAGATGCGCGCGTGGATGCCGGCCCCCTGTTCTATTGGGATCGTTCCCACCGCGCGGTGCCGAAGCATGCGTTCGAAGACGGTTCGGTGCTGGCCGAAGGCGACGGGCCGCACGTGCGCGCATTCGAAAACTACCTGGAGAACGCTTGCCGCGAGTGCGGGTTGCAGCGCCTGATCTTCACGCCGCGCAAGGGCGACCTGCTGATCTGGCACTCGGCGCTGGTGCACGGTGGCATGCCGCGCAACGATCCGGTGATGACACGCCGCAGCATTGTTTCGCACTACACCACCCAGGACGCCTATCCCTATGATCGGCGCGACCCGAACGGACGCCCGTTGGCGATAACCCGCAATGGTGGAACCTATTACGGCTGGCGGCGCCAGGATCATGTCGAAGGCCGTTATCCCATCGTGGCGCCCGGCTGAATGGCATGCGATTTTGCTCGTCATCCCGGAATGACTCGCGTCATCCATGGCGCTTCGCTGCGCGCCGCCTTCGACGTTCGCGTTTGCAATTCGCGGATCAAGCCCGGGACAGGCTCTGCAAACGCAGTCGCGAAGCGATATTCGGAATCCAGTGACTCTGATGAAAGCAATTCGCAGGTGAAAGCAGTTCGCACGAGCGTACGTGACGCGCTGCCTGTTGCAGGAAAGACGGGGGTCTCGCATGTCGGGTGAGCGATGGCAGAAAGCTTCCGTCGTTCTCGCGGCCGTACTGTTGGCTGCGCCCGTGCTTGGCGTACACACATGGATGGCCTGGACCTTCCCGTCGTACCTGTCCGGCGCGTTCGGCCAGGATGTGGTGTTCGTCTTTGCGTGGTGCGGGCTGCTGGTGTGCGTCGCGCGCTGGCGGCTGCTGCGCGCTGCTTCCGTACCTGTTGCGCTGCTGGCTTATCTCGCATGTTTGTTTCTGGTGCTGGGCGAGGGCGTTTCGTACTACCTGCAGGCAGACACTTTCAACGCCCGCTTCTTCGCACACCTCAATCCCGACAACCTGCGCACCGGCTTGCGTGCATTTCCGACGATGATCGGCGGCGGTCTTGCGTTGTTCGTGGTGATGGTCGTGGGGTGCGCGGTGTTGTTGGCGTGGGCGCGTCGGCGCGGGCGGCGCGATGGCGCCACGGTGCGCAGCGGCCCTGCGATCGTTGCCTTGGTCATCCTGTCTTTGACAGTGCTGGGCGTCGACTCCGCGCCGCGCCGGCTGATCGGGTATCTCACGCGGGTCCAGCAATCGGCGCACTTTGCCGACACACCGCAGGGTCGCGCCGTGGCTCGGCTGCTGGATCTGCATCCGGTACCGAAAAAGAACGTGATCGCGGCACCGGGCAAGAACCTGGTGTGGATCTACATGGAGTCGCTGGAGCGTATTTATTGGGACCCGAAGGTATTCCCGGGATTGACGCCGAACCTCGACCGCCTCCGCAAGCAGGGTCTCGATTTTTCAGGGTTCGAAACGTTTGCCGGCGCCAATTACACGATGGCGGGGCTGTTTGCCTCGCAGTGCGGCGTGCCGTTGTTTACCAGCCCCTTCGCGGGCCTCGACACGGTGGCCGGCAACGATACCGACACCTCGACCTTTCATCCGAAGGTCGCCTGCTTCGGCGACGTGTTGCACAACGCGGGCTACACGCAGGTCTACATGGGCGGCGCACCCATCCAATTTTCCAACAAGGGCCTGTTTTTCAAGTTGCATGGTTACGATCAGGCACTGGGCTTGCAACAACTGGAGGCCCAGGCCGGCGGCAAATTGCCGGAATCGGGCTGGGGGTTGTACGACAACGTGTTGTTCAAGCTGGCGCTTGGTCGTTACCGCGAACTCGAAGCGGGGCGCAAGCCGTTCAACTTGAGCCTGCTGACGTTGGATACGCATCCGCCGGACGGGCGGCCTTCACCGGGCTGCCCAAAGTACGCTGCAAGCAGCAACAGCATGTTGCAGGCGGTGCATTGCACCGATTATCTGCTCGGCCGTTTTATCGACGCCTTGTCGAAGGAGCCCGATTGGAAAAACACGGTGGTCGTGATCATGAGCGATCACCTGATGATGCGGAACGATGCGGAGCCCCTATATCCGAAGGATTACCATCGCCGGCCGGCGCTATTGGTGCTGAATGCGGGCCAGGGTGTGCGTTCCGCACGGATGTATCACATGGACATCGCGCCGACCGTGCTGAGCTTGATGCGCGTGCGGACCAATGCCACCTTCATTGCCGGGGCCGATCGTGGCGCGTCCGGTGCGGCCGGCAGCGAGCTGGCGGACGACGCCGTGACCGACGCGGTGTTGCGCAAGGCATTGTGGTCGCGCGTCAACGAATTCCGGTTGTGCAAAAAGAACACCTTGATCGGCTCGACGTCCGACGGCGGATTCGAGGTCGGCGGCCGCGAGCTGAAGATGAGCTACCGCGGGGTAGCCCAAGTCGGCCTCCGCGATGACCAAAGGCTGGATTTTTTCATCGACAATGCGAATGCCAAGCTGGTGACCGCCGATGCCGGGACACAAGCCGGTCTGCTCAAGGCGCGCGGGGACGCCAGCGTGTTGATGATCAAGCCTCTCCCCGGACCGAAAGGTTCCACAGCGCTGTTCACCGTGGATTGGCTGGGCCGGGGCGGCGCCAGCGCGCACATCGGCGACATTGTGACGCTGCAAGGCTTGACGATTACCTCGCCGCAATGTGGCAGCCTTGTCCAAAAGGTCGATCGGGCGCCGGCAGGCGCGAAGCTGGACTTCAGCCACGACTTCACGGTTGCCTCCGCCCCTCCGCCGGAGTTGGACACCGACATCGTTTTCACCAACCCCGATTCCGGGGCCTACCAGGCAGGCCTGGGCTGGTTGCCTCCGGCGGCGTGGGGAAGCTGGGCCGTCGGATCGGCTGCCGTGCTCGAATTCCGGCTGCCCGGCAAGCTGTGCCATGTGGGCGCGACGCTGCGCATGCGGGTGGATCCTTATCTGCCACCTTCGCGTCCCGATCTGGACACGCAGGTCTGGGTGAACGGCAAGCTGGCTACCGCGTGGCATTTCGCGGCACATGGAGTGTTCTCCACCCGCAGTGGAGGGGCGTCCGACCTGCATGACGTGATCGAGGTCGAAGCACCCGTCGACGTGGGCGAAGACTGCAAGGCGACCGTTGCCTTGCGTTTCGTGCGGCCGGGAGCCTCACCGCCACCGTATCCCAAAACCGAAGACCCGCGGCCATTGCAGTTGACCGTGCTGGGGATGCAAGCGGTTCCGGCAGGGAAATCCAGATAGCGGTGCGCCGGTGCTATGCGCG
>JAICHS010000247.1 GCA_025924775.1 Rhodanobacteraceae bacterium | reverse complement strand
TGCGCAAGATTCGCACCCTCACCGCAGCGCTACGCGCTCGGCCCGCGGCCGCCTCCCACGAGGGGAGAGGGTTTCTCCTTGAGCAATGAAGCCCCCCAACACCGCCGCGCGATCCGCAGCTTCGTGTTGCGGGAAGGCCGCATCACGCCGGCGCAGCAGCGCGCTTTTGCACAACACTGGACGCGCTTCGGCATCGACTACACCGGCACCCGGCGCGACTTTGACGCGCTGTTCGGGCGCGCCGCGCCGCGCGTGCTGGAAATCGGTTTCGGCAACGGCGAGGCACTCGCATGGGCCGGCGAACACGATCCCGTGCGCGATTACCTTGGCATCGAAGTCCATCGTCCGGGCGTGGGCCGAGTGATGAACGCGCTGGCCGCGCGCGCCGTACCCAACGTGCGCATCTGGAACCATGACGCAGTCGAAGTGCTGCGCGACGAGATCCCGCCGGTCGCGCTGGACGAGGTGCGCATCTGGTTTCCCGACCCCTGGCCCAAGAAGCGCCACCACAAGCGGCGGCTGATCCAGCCGGCGTTCGTCGAACTGCTGGCGACGCGCGTGCGACCCGGCGGCCTGCTGCACCTTGCGACCGACTGGGCCGAGTATGCTTCGCACATGCGCGAAGTGCTGGCGGCGCAACCGCCCTGGCGCCTGCGCGAAGGGGCAAGCGGTGAAGCAAGACGACCTGCGTGGCGCATCGAGACGCGTTTCGAGCGACGCGGGCTCGCCCTTGGCCACATGGTTACGGATCTGTTGTACGACCGTATGTGAAACTCACGTGCCTGCCCGCACATTGACCTGACGGACCCACACGCTGATGGAGCTGACCCTCACCCCCGAC
This sequence comes from Rhodanobacteraceae bacterium, assembly GCA_025924775.1. GTDB lineage: Bacteria > Pseudomonadota > Gammaproteobacteria > Xanthomonadales > Rhodanobacteraceae > 66-474. The sequence goes on along the minus strand of JAICHS010000247.1, from coordinate 3,351 downwards.
ATGCTGCTGGTGCTCGGGCTGGTCGGCTTCACCGTGATCATGTTCGTCCTGGAGTGGGTCCGCGCCGACATCGTCGCGCTGCTGGTGCTGGTGGTGATCGGCATCACCGGCCTGATGCCCGTCCAGCAGCTGTTCGACGGCTTCGCGTCCAACGCCGTGCTGTCGCTGATGGGCATCATGATCATGGGCGCGGGGCTCGATCGCACCGGCGTGCTCAACCAGGCCGCCGCGTTCATCCTGCGCCTGTCGGGCGGCGTGGAAAGCCGGGTATCGCTGCTGCTCAACGCCACCACCGGCACGCTGTCCTCGATCATCCAGAGCCAGGCGCTGGCCGCGCTGTTCATCCCGGTCGCCAGCCGCCTGTCCGCACGCACCGGCGTGCCGCTGAAACGGCTGCTGCTGCCCATGGCGTTCTGCATCCTCGCCGGCACCAGCATGACGCTGATCTCGAACTCGCCGCTGATCCTGCTGAACGACCTGATCGCCAGCGCCGACCGCAACCTGCCACCCGGCGCCGAGACCATCGAGCCATTCAAGCTGTTCGCGATCACGCCCATCGGCATTCCGCTGCTGCTGGTCGGCATCGGTTACTTCGCCTTCCTTACCCGGCGCCTGATGCCGGATGACGACGCCAAGCCCAAGGTCACCCCCGGGCGCACCGAAAGCTACTTCGCCGACACCTACGGCATCGAGGGCGAGGTGATCGAGCTGACCGTCACGGCCGACAGCCCGCTGGTCGGCATGAGCATCGGGGAGGCCGAGACGCTGGACAAGGCACCGCTGATCCTGGCGGTGAAGAACGGCAACGAGGCGCGCCTGGCGCCGCCCGCGGACCAGCTGATCTGGGTCGGCACCGTGATCGGGGTGTTGGGGCCGCGCGCCGCGGTCAACGCGTTCGCCCAGGCGCTGCAATGCCGCGTGGGCAACCGCATCCAGGCGTTGGCGGACATGTTCAACCCGACCCGCGCCGGCATTTCCGAGGTGGTGATCCCGCCGAGCTCGAAGTTCATCAAGCAGCAGGTGGGCGAGCTGCACCTGCGCAAGCGCTACGGCATCTCGGTGCTGGCGCTGAACCGCGGCGATGAGGTTACCCGCGGTGAAGACGTGCGCGAGATGACGCTGCGCGCGGGCGACTCGCTGGTGCTGCACAGCTACTGGCGCGACCTCGCGCTGGCCGCCGAAAGTCGCGATCTGGTGCCAGTCACCGACATTCCGAGCGTGGAACAGCGCCCCGGCAAGGTGCGCTACGCGGTCGTGTTCTTCGCGCTGGCGCTGGGGCTGGGTCTGTTCACCGACCTGCACCTGTCGGTCGCGATGATGACCGGTGCGGTGGGCATGCTGCTGCTGGGCGTGCTCAACATGGACGAGGCCTACGGCGCAATCGCATGGAAGACCATCTTCGTGATGGCCTGCCTGATCCCGTTGGGCGTAGCGATGGATTCCACCGGCACCGCCGCGTGGATGGCGCAGGAAATCATGCGCTACATCGGCCACCTGCCGCAGTGGGCCATCCAGGCCTTCATCGCGATCCTGGCACTGGTGTTCTCGCAGATCATCTCGCACGTCGCGACCGCGGTGATGATGGTGCCCATGGCGATCAACATTGCGCTGGCCTCGGGTGGCAATCCGGCCGTCTATGCCTTGATCGTCGCACTGTCGGTTTCCAACACCTTCCTGCTGCCCAGCGCCAGCCCGACCTTGCTGATCATCGCCGGTCCCGGCGGTTACAAGCCACGCGACTTCGCGCGCGTGGGCCTGCCCCTGACGTTGCTGATGCTGGTGGTCACGCTGGTGATGGTGAACGTGGTGTTCAACCGCTAGTTTTGCGGTCAGCCCTGGTCGCCGCATCGCGGCACGCATGGATCACGGCTCGCTTCCCGCGTCACCAACACCATCAGTAATACCCGGCATCCGCCGCTACCTTGCCGCGGAAAATGCGGTACGAATACGCGGTGTAGGCCAGCACCGCGGGAATCATGATGACCACGCCGACCAGCACGAAGCCCTGTGACTGCACCGGCGACGCCGCCTGCCAGATGGTCAGCGACGGCGGCACGATATTGGGCCAGATGCCGACCACCAACCCGATGAAGCCGAGCACGAAGAAACACAGCGACAACACGAACGGCGCGACCTCGCGGTTGCGGATTACCGCGACCCACAGCGCGGCGGCGTTGAGCACCGTCAGCAACGGCACCGGCGACAGGTACAGGAAATTGGGCCAGGTGAACCAGCGCGCCATCAGGTTGGAATCCAGGAACGGCAGCCACGCCGACACCAGCAACATGAAGGCAATCACCGCCAGCATCAGCGGCCGGGTCAAGTCGAACGCGATGCGCTGCACGCGCCCGTCGGTCTTGAGGACCAGCCACGTCGCACCCAGCAACGCATAGCCAAACACCACCGCGACGCCGGTAAGCACCGAGAACGGGCTGAACCACGCGAACGCAGTGGCGTGGATGTACTTGCCACCGGTCAGCGGCATGCCTTCCACCAGCGCACCCAGGATCAGGCCCTGCATGAACGCGGTGACGATCGAACCGGCCGCGAACGCAAAGCCCCACACCACGCGCGATTTCGCGGCCTTGAAACGGAACTCGAAGGACACGCCGCGCGAGATCAGCGCGACCAGCATGACCAGGACCGGCAGGTACAAGGACGACAGCACCACCGCATAGGCCTTCGGGAACGCGGCCATCAGGCCCGCGCCGCCCATCACCAGCCAGGTCTCGTTGCCGTCCCAGATCGGCGCGGCGGTGTTCATCATGTGGTCGCGCTGCGCGGCATCGTCGGCGAACGGCGTCAGGATGCCGATGCCCAGCACGAAGCCGTCCAGCAACACGTACATCATCACCGCGAAGCCGATGATGAAATACCAGACCACGGGCAGCGTCTCGGCAAGCGTCATGGCCGATCTCCCATTTCCTCATCGCCCAGCGACAGGGGCCGCGCCGCGGTCCGCACGCGCCGGCGCGGCGGCGCCGCAACCGGCCCGACGCGCAGCATTTTCAACAGGTACCAGCCGACGAAACCGAACAGCGAAACGTACACGGCGACGTACACGATCAGCGAGGCCAGCACGCTGCCGTCGGTGATGTTGGGGCTGACCGCGTCGGCGGTACGCAGCAACCCGTACACGACCCACGGCTGACGGCCGACCTCGGCCACCCACCAGCCGGCCAGCAGCGCGATGAAGCCGGACGGCATCATCCAGAGCCAGCTTTTGAGATAGCTGCGCGACGTGAACGCCGTGCCCCGCCGCCATTTCCACAGGCCGACCCACGCCACCAGCACCATCAGCACGCCCAGCGCGACCATGACGCGGAACGCGTAGAACGGAATCGCCACGGG
>JAICHS010000246.1 GCA_025924775.1 Rhodanobacteraceae bacterium | reverse complement strand
GAGTTCGAGGAAGTCGCGCGCCTGCGCGACGAGATCCACCGCGTCCGTGAGCAGGCGTTGATGCAGTAGTCTGCAAAAAGACTTTGGGGCGCAGCGATGGACTTGCTCGGCGAGGAGGAAAAAATTCGTGCGCAGGCAATCGAGTTCGCGCGGAACAATCGCAAGGCGATCGCCAGGCGCGTGGCGGACCCGGCCGTTTACCCGCCGGAGGATTGCCCAGTGTCCATCTTCATGGCCGGCTCTCCGGGTGCTGGCAAGACGGAGGCATCCAAGGAACTCATCGAAGAAGTCGGAGGGCCGTTGCTCCGTATCGATCCGGACGACTTGAGATGCGAGTTTCGCGAATACAACGGTGCCAACGCCTGGTTGTTCCAGGGAGCCGTGTCGAGACTCGTCGAGCGGATTCTGGACCTGGCGTTCAAGCAGAAACAAAGCTTCCTGCTGGATGGCACCTTGAGCAACTATGAGAAGGCCAAACAAAACATCGAGCGGTCGTTGAGAAAGGGTCGAGCGGTCCAAGTCCTGTACGTTTACCAGGAACCCAGGCAGGCATGGGCTTTTGTTCAGGAACGTGAAGCTTTGGAGGGCCGCCACATCGGACTGGAAGCCTTCATCGGGCAGTACTTCGAGGCTCGTAAGGTAGTGAATGCCTTGAAAAAGGAGTTCGGGAAGGCCATTGAAGTAGACTTGTTGATGAAGAACATCAATGGGTCACACCGATTCGTGAAGTTCAACGTGGACCGGATTGACAACCATATCCCCGAGAAATACGATCCTACGGCCCTAACGCAGTTTTTGCGCTCGAGGGCAGACTTGCCATGATATTTCGATCGAAGCCCAAAACCGTGACTTCCACACCGATGTCGGATTTCGTGCGTACGGCGTCGTCACGCGACAAGAAGCGCGTGTACAAAGTCGTGCTCAAGAAGGCGACCGAGCAGCAGCAGCGCGTGATGCGCGAGGCTGCCCAGCGTCGTGGGCGGCTCTGCACCAACGACGCCGGCTGATCCGACGCAAACAAGCTGTCCGATAACCGACCTCGGAGAGGGTGCGGTTGTCGCGTTTTGGCTTGAACTCATCCCGGGTTCTACCGACGGCAGGGCATCGATGAACTGGCGCCCGCGAAGCTCGCGGATTTCCTGCGCATTCGCTACGGCGGCACCAACGATGCCAAGCGCGCGCTCGGGTCGATTCCGCAAATCCGCAGTGCGTTCGTGGATGTGCAGGCGTACCTGTTTGCCGGTTCAGGCGGCCCGCCTGTCTGAAGTATGGTCCTCAGGCGCGTGCGCGCACCGCGACCGCCGCGCCCAGCAGGCCGGGATTGGGGTGGGTGATCACCTGCACCGTCATGCGCCGCATGTAGTCGGCGTGGCGCCCCTTGGCGGTGAACGCCTCCATGAAGCCGCTGGCGCGGAAGAAATCCAGGAAGTGCAGCACCACGCCGCCCGCGATCAGCACGGTGCTGGCGCCGTGCAGCAGCGCCGCGTCGCCGGCGACCGCGCCGTAGATGCGGCAGAAACGCCGCAGGGCGTGTTCGGCAGCGGTGTCCTGGCCTGACAGCGCGGCGTCGACGATGTCCTTGGAGCGGCGCGCGCCGGTCTGCGCGGCAGGCGCGGCGACGGGTTCCACGCCGCGCAGGCAGGCGTCGATGTTGGACAGGCCGTGGCCGCTCAGCAGGCGTTCGGTGGAAACGCGTCCGTGGCGGATGCGCAGCCACGCGGCGATCCGGCGCTCCTCGTCGTCAATGGGCGCGAAGCTCGCGTGGCCGCCTTCGGTGGGCACCACGTGCCAGCCCCGCGCGGTGGAGCCCGTCAGCAGTGCCACGCCGAGGCCGGTGCCGGCACCGATCAGCGTGACCGGCCCCGCTGGTGGCGTGGCGACGGTGCCGTGGATCGCGAGGCGGTCGTGCGCGGCGAGGTGTGGCGCCGCCCAGGCGATGGCCGCGAAATCATTGATGAGTTGCAGGCCGTCCAGGCTCAGGGACTGTTGGAGTTTGCCGCGATTGAACGACCAGTCGCGATTGGTGAGCGTGATGTCATCGCCCTCGATGGGCGAGGCGACCGCCAAGGCGCCGCGCACGGGGTGGGTGTGCGTCGCCTCCAGGTAGTGCCGCGCCGCATCGCCAAGGCTGTGGAAACGCGCGTCGGTGAAAGTTTGCTCCTGCAGGATCTGCGGTGCGGCGGCCGTGGGATCGGTGAGCGCGAAGCGCGCGTTGGTGCCGCCGATGTCGCCGATCAAAGCCAGTTCTGCCATTTTTGCCGGATCCGCCGGAGCTGAATCCGCCAGCATAACGTCGCACCGACCCGCGCCGCACGCACCGGAAGGGCGCCGTTTGTGCCGGGCACCGTCCAATTCCTCGGCGACGCCCGCGGCAAACCGGGGCTGGCCAACGGGCGAGCGACGCTTGCGTTTGCCCGCGCCCGCAGCCCGCGGGTCAGTTCATGCCGATCTGGCCTCGCATGGATTTGAAGATCGCAGCGGTGTCATAACCGACGCCATCCTTGAACACCAGCGGCATGTGTTCGACCGCCGTGACGTCGCGCATCGGGTTGCCGTCGATCACCACGAGGTCGGCGCGCTTGCCGACCGCGAGCGAACCGATGTCCTGGTCACGGCCTTCGAACCGCGCGGCGTTCAGCGACAGGATCCTGACGGCTTGCGGGAACGTGAATTTGTCCGCCTGCACCAGCAGTTCGAGCTCACGCTTGGACGAGAACCCCGGAATCACGCCGCCATAGCCGGTGGGATCACTGCCGCCCATCAGCAGGCCGCCGGCCGCGACAAACTGCTTTTCGAGCCGGGTGGCCTTGGCGAATTCCTCCCGCAGCATCTTCGCGCGGGCCGCGGGCATCGCCTGCACCCGCTTCCAGGTAGTTGTGTAGAGCTCGCGCAGGGCCGGATTCAGCAGCGCCAGCGCGTCGGGTTGCAATTCCGGCGTCCCGGGCACGAGGGTTTCGAATACGCCGAGGGTTGAAGTCAGCGCCACGTGCCTGGCGACCAGCAGCTTGACCAGGGATGTCACTTCGGGCGAATCGAGATCCAGCGCCGCGATGGAGGCGTCGCCGCCCTTGGGGCACTGGTCCGGCTGCTTGTCCTTGACGAAATCCGTGGCCACGAAAAAGCCGTGTTCCAAGTTGTCGATGCCAAGGTCTGCCGCCTCGCGAAAGGTGACGGAACACAAGTGGCCGGTGATCTTGTCGTGGTGCGCGTGCGCGGCGTCGACGGCGGCCTGCAACTCCGCGTGGGTGATCTGCTGGTAGGCCTTGAACGAGGTGACGCCTTGTTCCGCCCAATAGTCGACCGTGCGCGTGGCGTCGGCCGGCCCGGAGAGGCGCGCGAGGTCTTCGGTGAAGCCATCCTTGCCATTGAGGTACGGGCCCGTGACGTCGATGTCGGGCCCGACGCGCTTGCCGGCGTTGATGTCGTCGCGCACGTTCAGGTCGACGTACGGCGTCATCGAGCCGGTGGTGCGGATGGTGGTTTCGCCGCCGGCGAGGTACAGCGGCGGAAAGCTGTAGGGCATCGGCGTGATGTAGTAGCGGGGACTGAGCCGCGTGGTGTAGAACAGGTGTTCGTGCATCATCACGAAACCGGGCAGCAACGTCTTGCCACGCGCGTCGATCACCGTGGTGCCGGCCGGAACGCGGGTGCTTGCCGCAGGACCGAGCGCGGCGATGCGGCCCTTGTCGATCACCAGCGTCTGGTCGTGCCTCGGCGCCGCGCCGGTGCCATCGACGATGGTGGCGTGCGTGAAGGCGATGACCGGTTGCTTGTAGGCGACCCAGTCCGGTGGCGCCGCGTGCGCCAGCGGAACGGACACGCACAGCGCCAAGCCCAGTGCCAGCCAACTTCTCATGATCATGCGCGCCTTCCGGATGTCGAGTGGTGCCGAAGGTACGCCGGATTGCGCAAGCGCGCCATCCGAGCTGGCCAAGTGGCGACATTGGCGGCGGCATGCACGCACTGGCCGGGCAGGTTGTCATTGGGCGCTGTGCCAGCTCGCGCCTTGTCCACGCCGCCGCGGGCTGCGATCGGCGTCTCAGGCGCCCGCATGAAAGTGGCGCTTGAACGGCACGCCCTGCGTGGGCGGCTCTTCCAGCTCGCGGGCGTAGCGGTGACCCGCGTAGACCGCGTGTGCGATCAAGCCCGGCGCATCGGCGTCGCCGATGCAGGCGACGCTGCGGATGCCCGCGTCCGCCCAGTCGGCCGCGCG
>JAICHS010000245.1 GCA_025924775.1 Rhodanobacteraceae bacterium | reverse complement strand
TTGCCACGTGTAGTCGCCGGACGGGTCGGACCCCGGTGTCGAAGTGCCGATGCGGATGGCGGGCCGCAGCAGCGTGGTCAGCAGCGTGGTCGGCGTGACCTCCAGCGTGTTGCGTGCCAGCAGGCACAGTTGGCTGCGCGCGAACACCACGGGTGCGCGCCAGCCGCCGCCCCTAGCCAGGGCCTCGGGCTGGCCCATGTCCGCCGATGCCAGGATCTGCGCGTCGGCGCCGCCCTGGATGCGCCGTCGCAACAGGCCAGAAGCGCCGAAGGTCAGTGCGACGTGCTTGCCGGTGCGCGCCTCGAACGCGTGCGCGATGGCCGTCAACGCCGGCCGCAGGCTGCCCGCTGCGTACACGCTGACGACCCCAACGTGAGCCGACGCCTTTTGGGCCTGTGCCGAGGCCAGGGGGACCGCCACCAGCAGGATGGCCAGGCCCAGCCCAAACGGTACGCGTCGCATGGCCTTCACCTTTTCCCCCAACCCGGACTTGCGCAACCTATTGATGTGGCAGGCATGCGTCAAGCGTTCGGAAGGCTGAACTGATTTAACCATGCGTTTCTATGTTTTCAATACTTGTTATTTACGCCTTCTCGGTAAATTGTTGCTGGATACAAACAGAGATGTTAGAACGCACAACCAATTCGATGGGCGGGTTGTGAGCCATCGGGCACGGCGATCACGTTGGGGACGTCTTGCGGGTCGGCGCTCTGTACGCACGAGCGCAAAGGCTGGGCAGGGTGATATGGCCCGGTGTGCGCTCCGGAGATCCGCGCGTCGAAATGACGGGCATGCACGTATCCATTGGCAGGATGAGGAATCCATGAAAAAGCGTGGCTTGACGATGGCGTTGTTGCTGGCACTGTCCTTCGCCGCCGAGGCGACGGGCGCACCTCCGCCGGACACGCAGGCAAAGGCCGCAGCGCCGGCCGATCACGCCCAACCTCCGGCTGCCGCATCCAGCCAGGCAACCCCGCGTCGGCTCGGCACCATCTACGTCCGCGGCGAAGCCCGCGGCTACGCCACGCGCGCCGACTACCACACCAAGGATGCCGACCTTGGCCCGCTGGGTACGCAGTCGATCAAGGACACCCCGATGTCGGTGACGGTGCTGCCCGAATCGTTGCTGGTCAACCAGCAGATCAAGACCGTCAACGATGCCCTGCGCAACCTGCCGTCGGTGACGATCCGCGACCAGCAGGGCATGGAGGTATCGCGCCCGCAGTCGCGCGGCTTCGTCAGCAGCATCGACCAGAACACCCGCATCGACGGCATGAACGTGATCGGGACCACCGCGATCCCGGCTGAAAACCTCAGCGGCATCCAGGTACTGAACGGCCTGGCGGGTTCCCTGTACGGACCCGAGACGCCCGCGGGCGTCTTCAACTACGTGCTCAAGCGGCCCACCGCGGAACCGCTGGTGCGCCAGATCGAAAGCTATGACTCGCACAGCATCTTCACCGAGCAGGTGGACCTTGGCGGCCCGGTGGGCGCGCAGGGCAGCCCGCTGGGCTACCGGCTGACCGCGGTGCACGGCGAAGGCGAGGGCTACGTGGACGGCAGCAACACCCGCCGCACGCTGGTGAGTGGCGCGCTCGACTACCGCATCAACGCCGGCACCGTCGTCGAAACCAACTTCAGCCACTACGAAACCAACGTCACCGGCCTGCCAGGCAGCGTGGTGTATTTCGGCAAGAGCGGCAGCAGCGTGCTGCCGCGGGCGCTGGATCCGACCACGCCCGGCCTCGGCCAGCCCGGCGCGGGCACGGATCTGCGCAGCGACATGGCGCTGGCCAAGCTGAAGCACGATTTCGGCAACGGCTGGACGTTCGAGGTCGGCGCGCTGTACGAAAACGCCATCCGCAACCTCTGGGGCATCACCAACACCTTCACCAACGACGCGGGCGACTACACCGTCACCAAGAACTTCAACGCGATCCCGCGCTACACCATCCTCAGCAACACCGCACGCTTGAACGGCCATTTCCGGATGTTCGGTACCGACAACGACCTGTCGATCGGCACGAATGGTTTTTCCGACATGCGCTACTCGTACCGCAACTCGATCGCGGTGCCGCTGGGTGGCGGCAACATCGGCAACCCGGTGCTGTTTCCGCCCGTGGCGACACCCGCGAATGGCGGACGTTACCGTTCCGGCATCCTGCGCGAGCAGTCGCTGGTGCTGGGCGACACCATGCATTTCAACGACCGGTGGGCGGCGCAGGCGGTGCTGAGTGCTTCCTACCTGCTGTCGCAGGGCTTCAACAAGGCCGGCGCCACCAGCAAGTCGCAGTCGTCCGACGGCCAGGTCAGTCCGACGCTCAGCGTGATCTACACGCCGACGGGCGCGCTGACGGCGTATGTCACCTGGGCGCGCAGCGTGGAGCCCGGCGACCAGGCGCCCACGGGCACGGCCAATGCCCATGCGTTCCTGTCGCCCTACCGCGACAAGCAGTACGAGACCGGCGTGAAATATGCGGTTTCCGGCCACCTGCTGTTGACCGCGGCGGCGTTCTACATGACCCGCCCGCTGGCGCAGACCGAAGCCGCAACCAACGTGTTTGCGGTGGTTGGCACCCAGCGCAACCGCGGCGTCGAACTGTTCGCGCAGGGCGACCTTGCACCCGGCCTCAGCCTGCTAGGCGGCGTCACCTACGTCGATGCGCGCGTCGAAGGCTCGCAGGTGCCCGATGGCAACGACAAGCTGGTGGTGGGCGTGCCCAGGCTGAAGACCGACCTGTCACTGGATTACCACCCGGCGTTCTTCCATGGCTTTGCGCTAACCGGCGGGGTGCACTTCCAGAGCCGCCGCGCGGCCACCAACACCAACAACAGCTTCGCGCCCGCGTTCGCGACCTTCGACCTTGGCGCGCGTTACACCACGCTGGTCGGCAAGTACCCCTTCACCGCGCGCGCCGGTGTGGTCAACCTCGCCGACCGTCACTACTTCTCGGCGATCGCCGACGGCAACATCGTGGGCAGCCCCGGCTCCAACACCGCGTACTACGGCGCGCCGCGCACCTGGATGGTCAGCGCCGAACTGGATTTGTAAAGGGGTCTTCGTGGTCGCGCTGCTAGGCTGACGGGACTACCCGCCGGGCAGCATGCATGCGCGAACTGATGACCACCCGCGAAGTCGCGGATTACCTGAGGATCAAGGAGCGCAAGGTGTACGGCCTGGTGCAGGCGCACGCCATTCCGTGCGCACGCGTCACCGGCAAGTGGCTGTTCCCGCGCGCGATGGTCGACCTGTGGGTGCTGGAGAACACCGAGTACGCCGGCCGCGTGCTCGCGCCCGCCGCGCCGCCGGTGCTGGCCGGTAGCCACGATCCACTGCTGGAATGGGCAGTGCGCGAATCCGGCAGCGGGCTTGCGGTGTTGTTCGACGGCAGCCTCGATGGCGTGCAGCGCGTCACCACCCGGCAGGCGTGCGCGTGCGGCGTGCACGTGATTGACGCGCGCGACGAAAGCTACAACGTGCGCCTGCTTGAGCAGCAACCGGCGATGCCCGACGCGGTGCTGCTGGAATGGGCATGGCGCGAACAGGGGCTGATCCTGGCCGCCGGCAATCCGCTCGACATCGCGTCGCTGGCGGATGTCGCGGCACGCGGTCTGCGGGTGATCGACCGCCAGCAATCGGCGGGCAGCCACCTGCTGCTGGAACACCTGCTGCAGAAATCGGGCACGCCGTCCGCTGCGCTCAAGCGGGTCGCGCGACCCGCGCGCAACGAAAGCGACGCGGCCTTTGCGGTCGCCAACGGCGACGCCGACGTCGCGCTCGGGATCGCGGCGGTCGCGCGGCAGTATCGGCTGGATTTCGTGCCCCTGCAGCGCGAACGCTACGACCTGATGCTGCGGCGCCGCGACTACTTCGAGGCACCGTTGCAGGCGCTGCTGACCTTCGCGCACAGTACCGCCTTTGCCGACAAGGCGCATGCGCTTGGGGGTTACGACATCGAGGGCCTTGGCGGCGTGCGGTACAACACGCCGTAGCGGAACCCGGCGCGGATCAGCGCACCAGCTGCAACCGCGCGCGATGCGGCCGTTCGCGGTAGTACTGGGCCGTCAGGTCCTCCAGCACGACTTCCCACGCGTCCAGCTTCAGCCACCCCGGCCGCAGGTCGTCCAGCGCCTCCTGGGCCTCATCGTCGCGATGGCGCTGCAAGTGCGCGAGGTGACTCAATACGCGCTCGATCTGCCCGGCATCGATTTCGGTGT
>JAICHS010000244.1 GCA_025924775.1 Rhodanobacteraceae bacterium | reverse complement strand
TCGGCCTGCAGCATCGCTTCCGGGACGACACGCCATGACGACGCCATCCAGCTTCCGCGCCTTCCGCATCCGCAACGGCGACACCGGCTACCGCGCCGGCATGGAATCGCTGCGGGTGGACGACCTTTCGCCCGGCGAAGTTCTGGTCGAGACCGCATACGCGTCAGTCAACTACAAGGACGCGCTGGCCGGTACCGGCAAGGGCAAGATCCTGCGGCGGTTCCCGCTGAACGGCGGCATCGACGTCGCCGGCCACGTCGTTGCGTCTACCGACCCTGCATTCAAGGTGGGCGATGCGGTGCTGTGCACCGGTTGCGGGCTCTCGGAAACCCGCGACGGTGGCTACTCCGAATACGTGCGCCTGCAGGCCAAGTGGACGATTGCGCTGCCGCACGGATTGTCGCTGCGCGAAAGCATGATCCTCGGCACCGCAGGCTTCACCGCTGCACTCGCGTTGTTCCGGATGCGCGAAAACCGCCAGACGCCGGACCTTGGGCCGATCGCCGTAACGGGCGCAACCGGCGGCGTGGGCATGTTGGCCGTCGATATCTTCAGCCGTGCCGGGTTCAGCGTGCACGCGATCAGCGGCAAGCCCGAACACGCGGATTTCCTGAAACGACTTGGCGCCGGAGAAGTACTGAACCGGCACACGCTCGACCTCGGCCAGCACGCGCTGGCATCGGCGCGCTTTGGCGGCGCGGTGGACAGCGCGGGCGGCACGCTGCTGGCGCAATTGCTGGCCTGCACCGTGCCCTACGGCAACGTGGCCAGTATCGGACTGGCTGCCGACAGCAACTTGGCCACCACCGTGATGCCCTTCATCATCCGGGGCGTCAGCCTGCTCGGCATCGCCTCGGCCGGCACCGCGCGCGACATCCGCGACGCGATCTGGCAGCACTTGGGATCCGACTGGAAACCCGCGCAGCTTGACGTCGTTTGCACGCACGAAGTGACGTTGGAAGACCTGCCGGCCGTATTCGACGCAATGTTGGCGGGGCGTGCGTTTGGCCGCACCCTGGTGCGCGTGTGCGCTGACACTGGCTCGAGCCAACATCAATAGCAGCCTGCAGGTCATTGATACTGCACTTGCAAAGCAGTCGCGGCCAGTGCGATTGAGCACGCCCGGGAGATGTGGCCCATGGCGTGGCACTCACGAGTTCGGTTCCCTACAATGTGCGCTTCCGCCGCGGGGAACCTTGCATGGCACGCATCCTGATCGTTGACGATTCGCCATCCCAGCTGGAAGGCCTGAAGCGGCTGGTCGAAAAGCTCGGCCACCAGACGCTGACCGCCGCCGACGGTGCGGCAGGCGTCGAGGCCACCAAGCGCGACAAACCCGACCTGGTGCTGATGGACGTGGTGATGCCGAACCTCAACGGGTTCCAGGCCACCCGCGCGATTTCCAAGGACCCCGACACGGCGCACATCCCGGTGATCCTGGTAACCACCAAGGATCAGGAAACCGACAAGGTCTGGGGCATGCGCCAGGGCGCCAAGGCCTACGTCACCAAACCGGTGAACGAAGCGGAGCTGACGAAGACGCTGGGCGAATATCTGGGCAAATGATTGCGACCGTCCACGGTCGCCGCTCCAATGAGGCCTTCGCTGCAGCCAGCCTTCCCGCTTCATCAACGCGATCGCGGCCACCCGTGGCCTGACTTTTCACGACAGCGGCTGCGAATGGATCGCCGGTAACAAGCCGCTACCCGCGCGGATCGAATCCGTCGAATGCTTTTTCGAAGTCCGAGTAGGCCGCCTTGGCCTTGTCGCTGTCGGCCATCGGCGTCTGGATCGACAAGGTGACGATTTGGTCGCCCGGCGTGCGGCCCGGCATCCCGCGCCCCTTCAGGCGCAGTTTGCGGCCGCTGCGCGAGCCCGCCGGAATCCGCAGCTCCACGTTGCCGCCGAGCGTCGGCACCGGCACCTTGGCACCGAGCGCGGCTTCCCACGGCGCCACCGCAACCTCGACCTCCACGTCGCGGTCGTGCAGCTTGAATTGCGGATCGTCACGCACCTGGACTTCCAGCAGCAGGTCGCCAGCCGCCGCCCCGTTGTAGCCGGGTTCGCCCTGCCCCGCGAGGCGGATGACCTTGCCGGTCGTGATGCCCGCCGGAATATTCACTTCCAGCGTACGCTCGCCCGTTGCGTCGCGCAGCCCGAGCCGCTGCTTGCCGCCTGCGTACGCGGTGCGCAGGTCGATCTCGACGCCCGCGCGCACGTTGTTGCCGCGCATCGGGCCACGCTGCGCGCGGGGCCCGGCACCGCCACGGCCGCCGAACAGCGATTCGAAAAAGTCGCTGAAACCGCCGGCGTCGTCCCCACCGAACCCACCCCGCCCGGGGCTGCGGAATTCGAAGCCGCCGGGTGCCTGCTGCTGCCAGCCTGGCGGCGGCCGGAAGTTGTCGCCAGCGCGATAGCCACCCGCGCGCAGGTTGTCATAGGACGCACGCTTCTGCTTGTCGTGCAGGACTTCGTACGCCTCGCTGATGGCCTTGAATTTGTCCTCGGCGCCGGGTTCTTTGTTCCGGTCCGGATGGTATTTGCGCGCGAGCTTGCGGTAGGCCGCCTTGATCTCGTCGTCGCCGGCGCCTTGCTTGACGCCGAGGGTTTTGTAGTAGTCCTGGAATTCCATCTAGGAACCTCTGAATAAGCTGCCGCGCAACCCGTCGCGTGGTACTGCCGCCCTGCGGATCACCTGCAGCGTTCCACCCGGCATCGCAGAAGCTTCCCGCTCAGCGACGCTGGCCCAGACTCTCGCACACCAACCGCAACACAAGAACCTGCGGCGGATTGCTCCGCCGCAGGTAATGATTATGCCGCATCGGCGCGCGGGAGCCGCGCGCCGAACCTCCGTCAATCGACCGCGACGTCGATCTTGCGCGGCGTGGTTTCGGGCCGCTTCGGAATTTCGATCTCCAGCACTCCGAACTTGCCACTGGCGCGGATGCCGTCGGGATTGGCGCTGTCCGGCAAGGCAAAGCGACGGCTGAATGCACCGTGCACGCGCTCGACCCGGGTATAACCCGCGTCGGCGGCGTCCTGCGCCGGCTTGCGCTCGCCGCGAATGGACAGGACGCCCTTGTCCATGCTGATCTCGATGGCCTTGGGATCGATGCCCGGGATGTCGGCCTCGATCACGAAGCGCTGGTCCTCTTCGCGGATGTCCACGCGCGGTGCCCACGCGCTGGTCACCACGTCGGCCGAGTCAGCGACGGTGCCGTCAAACAGACGGCCGAATGCGCGGCTGATCTCGCGGGGAAACTGGCCGGCGGCCGGCCAATAGGCGGAACGTTCGATGTACATGCTGTGCTCCTCAAGTTGATTGGCCGTGACCGGCCACTGCTCCCGAGGTATGGGTGGCACGGCAGGTTTCAAGCCCCACCGGTACAGCATTGCAGTACGATGGCAGGAATATCCGGACGGAACACGATCATGAGCATCCAAGTCGGGCAGCGCCTCCCCGCCGCCACCTTTGCCGTGCTGCGCGACGGCGTGCAGCGGTTGACCAGCGACGACGTGTTCAAGGGCAAAAAAGTCGTGCTGTTCGCGGTGCCGGGGGCATTCACCCCGACGTGCTCCGAACGCCACCTGCCCGGCTACATCGACCACTACCAGGACTTCAAGCAGCGCGGCATCGACGTCGCCTGCATGGCTGTCAACGACGCCTTCGTGATGCAGGCCTGGGCGCACCATCGCCACGTGCCCGACGGCATGCTGATGCTGGCCGACGGCAACGGCGACTTTGCCCGGGCCCTGGGCCTTGAAATGGATTCCAGCAAGTTCGGCATGGGCATCCGCTCGAAGCGTTTCGCGCTGTACGCCGAGGACGGCGTGATCAAGCTGCTGCACGTCGAGGCACCGGGCGAGTTCCGCGTCTCCAGCGCCGAGGCGATGCTGGCGGCCATTGGTTGACTTCGCTGACGCGCGTCATGGATCGTTCCAGCACTGCGCAGGCGCCACCCAGCCTCGTGCGTTCGCCTGATACCCGCGTGGCCCCCATCGAAGCCGTCATCTTCGACTGCGACGGTACGCTCGTTGACAGCGAGGTGCTGGCCAACACCGTGCTGGTGGAATACGCGGCGGAGTTCGGGCTGCGGATGCCGGTCGCGGAGGCGCTGCGCCGCTACGTCGGCGGCCGCATGGCCGATTGCGTCGCGGACCTGGAGCGCCGGCTGGGCCGCAGGCTACCCGCTTCCTTCACGCCGCAACTGCGCGAACG
>JAICHS010000243.1 GCA_025924775.1 Rhodanobacteraceae bacterium | reverse complement strand
GACATGGCGCCATTCATTTTGGTTCCACCGCACCGGCGATGGCCGAGGCGATCGCCAAGCTGGAGGCCGACGGCATGCACATGGACGCGCTGCGCGTGCGCGGCTATCCGTTCGCGGATTCGGTGCGCGAGTTCATCGACGCCCACGCGCACGTGTTCGTGGTGGAGCAGAATCGCGATGGCCAGCTGCGCTCGCTGCTGATTGAACAGTTCGAAATCGACCCCGTACGGCTGGTCCCGATCCTGCATTTCGACGGCACGCCGATCACCGCGCGCTTCATCGCCCGCGCGATCGGCGAACGCATGGGCAATGCGGAAGTGACCCCGTTGCGCGGCGGCAAGGTGGCTTGATGGTGCCGCGGACAACGGCGCCAGGAGGTGTGCGATGACTGAAGGATTGTTGGTCGTTCCGGGGCGCCCCAAAGAGGCCGAGTCCGGAATAGGCTTCACGCCGGGACCGGTTGACTCGTGCCACCCTTGGCGCTCGCGCTGCGCGCCGCCTGCGGCGTTCGCGTTTGCAGTCCTGCGAACGCGGTCGGGTTCCATCGTCGGCGCAGTTGGTGATGGCCCCGGAACGACGAGAGACTTTGATGGTACCTGTCCATGACGTACCTCGCCAAACCCAAACTCCACCATCCCTCGTTGCAACGCAACGCGGTGGGGTTCACCCGCCGCGACTACGAAGGCGCCATTTCAACCTTGTGCGCGGGTTGCGGGCACGACTCGATTTCGGCCGCGATCATCCAGGCCTGCTGGGAACTGGACATCCAGCCGCACCGGGTGGCGAAGATTTCCGGCATCGGTTGCAGTTCCAAGACCCCGACGTATTTCCTTTCGGCTTCGCACGGCTTCAACGCAGTGCACGGGCGGATGCCATCGGTGCTGACCGGCGCCAACCTCGCCAACCGCGAGCTGCTGTACCTCGGCATTTCCGGCGACGGTGATTCGGCGTCGATCGGCATTGGCCAGTTCGTGCACGCGATCCGGCGGGGCGTTGACATGACCTACATCGTCGAGAACAACGGCGTGTACGGCCTCACCAAGGGTCAGTTTTCGGCCACCGCCGATGCCGGCAGCAAATCCAAAAAGGGCGCGGTCAACACCGATGCGCCGGTGGACATGGTGGGCATGGCGCTGCAATTGGGCGCGAGTTTCGTGGCGCGCAGTTTTTCGGGCGACAAGCATCAGCTGGTGCCGATCCTGAAGGCCGCGATGACCCACAAGGGCGCATCGTTCGTGGACGTGCTGAGTCCGTGCGTGGCGTTCAACAACCACCCAGGCAGCACCAAGAGCTACGACTACATCCGCGAACACAACCATGCGTTGTGCCGGATGGATTTCATTTCGCCGCGCGCGGAAATCACCGTGGACTATCCGCCAGGCGAGGTACGCGAGGTGCGCCAGCACGACGGCAGCGTGCTGCGTTTGCGCAAACTGCCGGAGTCGCACGACACCGGCGACCGCGTGGGCGCGATGAATTATCTGCACGCCTGCCAGGCGCGAGGCGAGATCGTCACCGGCCTGCTGTACGTCGACCCCGAGGCGCCGGATTTGCACGCACACCTGCAGACGGCGTCGGTGCCGCTGAATGCACTGGGCGAGCGCGAGCTTTGCCCCGGTGGTGCCGCGCTGGCCCGGATCAATGCCGGCTTGCGTTGATCCCGCTGGTCCTGCCGCACGGTGTTGCGGCTTGCATTCGGCGCAGGCGGGAGGGCGTTCAGGCGCGGGCTGCCCCGGACCACGCAAGCTTGGCAAATGAGCGATCGGCACCGGCGGCGACTCGACCTGCACCTGGACCGGTGGCAGCGTGCGCTGCCGCGCTGGGCGGCGCGCGGACTTGCGTGGCTGCGGCGACCCTCGTCACGCCTGCTGCGGATTCCCGTGGGACTGTTGCTGGTCGTGGGCGGCCTGCTGGGGTTTCTGCCGGTGCTCGGGTTCTGGATGCTGCTGCCCGGCCTGTTGCTGCTGTCGCTGGACCTGCCGTTCCTGCGCCTGCCGGTACGCGTGGTTATCGTGCACATCCGGCGCTGGCTGCGCCGGATCCGCAGGCGCCTGCAGGCGCGGGATGTTTGAGGCGCAGTCCCGGCGCCGTGGACAGTATCGTTTGTTGCAGTGCAGCATCGCCGCGATTACCATACAGGGCAACGACTTCCGGAGACCCTCGCCATGGCCAAAGGCCAAGATACGGCACCCCCGCAGAACGACTGGCAGGCGTTGTCGCAGCAGTACTGGAATGCCTGGAACGACGCCACGCGCAAGGCGTTCGGCACGCAGGCCGCACCGGCCACCGACCAGACGCCGTGGCACGAAGGCTTGGAACAGTGGTCGCGCATGTTCGACGCCGGCAAGGCCCAAGACTCGCAGAGCGAAGTGGTAGAGCGCCTGCTGGCCGGTGCGCGCAGTTATTTCTCGCTGTTGCAGACGCTGGCCGAAAAGGGCGCCGCCGGCGAGGCCGATCCGCAAGCGTGGTCCGACGCGGTGCGCCAGTCGTTCAACTTTCCAGGTGCCGATGCGGCGTTGATCGACAACCCGCTGGCGCGCGCGCTGCGCGAACTGGCGGGGCAGGGGGCCAAGGGCTTCGAGCAGATGACGGAAAGCTTGAAGCCGGCGATGGCGGAGGCGCGTGCCTTGCTGGACATGCCCGCGTTTGGTTACGCGCGCGAGCATCAGGAGCGTTATCAGCAGACCGCCAAGGCGTGGCTGGACTACCAGCGCGAGACCAATCGTTACAACGCGCTGATCGCGCGCGCCAGCCGGCGTGCGTTCGAGGTGTTCGAGGACAAGCTGGCCGAACGCGGGGAACCCGGCCGTCAGATCGATTCGGCGCGTGCCCTGTATGACCTGTGGGTGGACGCGGCCGAGGACGCCTACGCCGAAGTCGCGTTGTCCGACGAGTTCCGTGAGGTCTACGGCGCGCTGGTGAACGCGCAAATGCGCGTGCGCCAGGGCGTGCAGCGTGAAGTGGAACGCGTGGCGACCGACCTCGGCATGCCCACGCGCACCGAAATCGACAGCATGGGCAAGCGGCTGCACGCGCTGCACCGCGACGCCAAGAATCAGGCCGAGGTGCTGCCCGGCCTCGTGGCCGAAGTCGCCGCGCTGCGCGCCGAGGTCGAGCGCCTGAAGTCGGGTGGCAGGTCCGCCGCGCCACGCCGCGCCGCGAAGAAGGCCGCGCCACGCACCTCCCGCAAGCCGTCCGCCAAGGAGTAATCGCGATGGAACCCATCCGCATCGATCCCAAGCGCGCGCTGGATGAAGCCATGCGTGCGCAACAGAAGTTGGCTGCGAGCTTTCGCACCCTGCGCGAAGTCGAGGACGTCAACTACGGCGCCACGGACAAGGAAGCGATCTATACCGAGGACAAGGTCGTCGTCTATCGCTACAAGGGCAAGCACAAGCCCACCGCCAAGGCGCCGATCCTGATCTGCTACGCGCTGGTGAACCGGCCGTACATGGTGGACCTGCAGGACAACCGCTCGCTGGTCAAGAACCTGCTGGCGCTGGGCGAAGACGTCTACATCATCGACTGGGGCTACCCCGATGGTGCCGACCGCTGGCTGACGCTGGACGACTACATCAACGGCTATATCCGCCGCTCGGTGGATGCGGTCGCCAAACACGCGGGCGTCAAGAAAATCAACCTGCTGGGCATCTGCCAGGGCGGCGCGTTCTCGCTGTGCTTCACCGCGTTGCATCAGGAAAAATTGCAGAACCTGATCACGATGGTGACGCCGGTCGATTTCCACACCAAGGAAAACATGCTGTCGCACTGGACGCGCGGCATGGACGTCGACCTGTTCGTGGACACGCTGGGCAACGTACCGGCGGATCTGATGAACTGGTGCTACCTCACGCTGAAGCCGGTGCGCCTGAACCAGCAGAAGTACGTCGCGATGCTGGACATCCTGGACGACAAGGTGGAACTGGAAAACTTCCTGCGCATGGAAAAGTGGATCTTCGATTCGCCCGACCAGGCCGGCGAGGCGTTCCGCCAGTTCATCAAGGATTTCTACCAGGGCAACAAGCTGATCAAGGGCGAAGTCGAGATCGGCGGTCAGCGGATCGACCTTGCGAATATCATGCTGCCCGTGCTCAACATCTTTGCCGAGCAGGATCATCTGGTGCCGCCGTCCGCGGCGCGGCCATTGGGCGAGCACGTCGGGACCAAGGATTACACCCAGCTCGCGTTCAAGGGCGGCCACATCGGCATCTACGTGTCGGG
>JAICHS010000242.1 GCA_025924775.1 Rhodanobacteraceae bacterium | reverse complement strand
GGCAGCCAATATCGCGGCGTGCCCGACATCGCGTTTGACGCCGACCCCAACAGCGGCGCCATCATCATCGTCAATGGCAGCCCGGCGCAGTACGGCGGCACCAGCCTGTCGTCGCCGCTGTTCGTCGGCTTCTGGGCGCGCATGATCGCCGCCAAGGGCACCGGCATCGGCTTTGCGGCGCCGAAGCTGTACCAGCTGCCCGCCACGGCGTTCCACGACGTGACATCCGGCAGCAACGGCGCCGAAAGCGCGGCCCCCGGCTGGGATTACTGCACCGGGTTCGGCAGCATCATCATGAGCCAGGCCGCGACCTCGCTTTGAGTTTGTGCGCTCTGTTTCAAACGCGGGTCCGGCGTCTGCCGGGCCCGTTTTATTGTGCGGCCTCGAAGCGGTTGGCGGCGCGGTTCTTGCGCACGTGCACCGGGTCCCAGATGCGACCGTTCATGGCGATCCACACGCCGTCGCCGAGGCTTTGCACCGCGCCCACCGCGCAACCGATGTTGAACACCGCGTCGGAACCCTGGAAGCGGGCGGGGTTCAGGGCCCCGGTCAGCACGATGGTCTTGCCGGCAAGGCCCGCGAGCACCCGCGCCGTCTCGACCATGGTGTCGGTGCCGTGGGTGATCAGCACGTGGCGATGCGGCTGCTGCTCGATCGCGGTGCGGATGGCCACGCGGTCGGCGTCGGTCATCTCCAGGCTGTCCTTGCGCAGCACCGGCACCACGTCGAATTCGAACGCGACCCCCAGCCGCGTCAGGATCTCACCGATCTGGGGTGCCCCCACCTGATAGTCCGACTTGGCGTCGAAATAGACCTTGTCGATGGTGCCGCCGGTGGTGATCACGGTCAGGTGCTGCATGGCGGCGTTTCCTCGCGGCGGATAGGCCCGGAATTATCGCAGTCCGCCTCGGATTCGTCATCGTCGGGGCGGCCGCGGGACAAGCGGGTATGCGCAAACGGTGAACGCATGGCATAATCCGCTGTCTTTTGGGCAGACAAGCCGCTTTGCGGCCGCCCCGCAACCGAGAGTCCCACATGCTGTCAACCATCATCGCCGCCGCCGCGGCGCCGGCCGCGCAGGCCACTTCAAGCGCACCGGCCAGCCCCGGTAGCTTTTTCGATTCGCCGATCATCCTGATTTACGTGGTGGTGATCGCGGCGTTCTACTTCCTGTTCATCCGCCCGCAGTCCAAGCGCCAGAAGGAACAGCGCAAGATGATCGCCGAGTTGGCCAAGGGCGACGAGGTGATCGCCGCGGGCATCCTGGGCCGCGTCGAGAACGTCGGTGAGCATTTCCTGACCGTTGAAATCGCCGACAACGTGCACGTCCACGTACAGAAGGGCGCCGTTGCGACCGTCGTGCCCAAGGGCACGATCAAATCGTCCTGAGGCCCGCGGGCCTGCCACTTTCGCGCCTATCGCCATCAGCCCAACCCATGATCGATTTTCCCCGCTGGAAATACTGGCTGGTCGGCATCGTGATGGTGCTCGGCCTGCTGTACGCCGCGCCCAATGCGTTCCGTCCGCAGCCGGCCGTGCAGATTTCGCCCAACCGTGATGCCAAGATCGATGCCACGCTGCAGAAGCAGGTGGTGGCCGACCTCGACAAGGCCAAGGTTCCCTACCAGGGCATCGCGATCGACAAGGACCGCATGCTGGTGCGCTTCGCCAACACCGAAGTGCAGCTGCAGGGGTCCGACACCTTGCGCCTCGCGCTGGGCGACAACTACACCGTTGCGCTGAACCTCGCGACCACGGTGCCACACTGGTTGCAGGCGATCGGTGGCCGCGCGATGCCGCTGGGCCTGGATCTGCAGGGCGGCGTGCACTTCCTGATGGCGGTCGACCAGGGCGCGGTGCTGAAAAAGCAGCAGCAACGCTATCTTGACGACATCCGCTCGCTGCTGCGCCAGAAACAGATCGCCTACGACGTGGTGTCGCAGAGCGGCGATGGCGTGCAGGCCATCTTCAAGACCTCCGACGATCGCGACAAGGCGTTTGCGGCCATCACCGCCGACAGCACCGACCTCAACCTTTCCGACAGCCGCACGCCGGGTGGCGGCTACGCGCTGTTTGCCGAGATCAAGTCGGACGTGCTGCAGAAGCTGGCGCAGACCACCATCACCCAGAACGTCACCACGTTGCGCAACCGCATCAACGAGCTGGGTGTGTCCGAGCCGTTGATCCAGCAGCAGGGCCAGTCGCGCATCGTGGTGGAACTGCCGGGCGTGCAGGACACCGCCGAGGCCAAGCGCGTGCTGGGCGCGGTGGCGACGCTGGAATACCACGCCAACGACGAGAACGTGAACCCGCAGGAGGCCGCGCGCACCGGCAACGTGCCGCCCGACGACCGCCTGTATTACATGAAGGATGGCACGCCGGTGGTGCTGAAGAAGCGCATCATCGTCAGCGGCGACGAACTGGTGGACGCCTCGCAGGGTTACGACCAGCAGACCGGCATGCCCGACGTCAACGTCACCCTGAACTCCGCCGGCGCGCGCAAGATGCTGGACTTCACCACCAACAACGTCGGCAAGCGCATGGGCGTGGTGTACATCGAGCAGACGCCCGAGGTGAAGATCGTGGACGGCAAGGAAGTCCACACCTCCAAGACCACCGAAACCGTGCTCAACAACGCCGTGATCCAGGGCGTGTTCGGCAAGAAATTCCAGACCACCGGCCTGTCGCAGCAGGAGGCCCAGACGCTGTCGCTGATGCTGCGTTCGGGCTCGCTGGCCGCGCCCATGCAGATCGTGGAAGAGCGCGTGATCGGCCCGAGCCTTGGCCAGGACAACATCAAGAAGGGCGAGCGCGCGGTCATCCTGGGCCTGGCGCTGGTGCTGATCGCGGCGGCGTTCTACTACCGCTTGTTCGGCCTCGTGGCCGACGTCGCGCTGACCTTCAACCTGCTGATCCTGATTGCCGTGATGTCCGCGGTCGGGGTGACGCTGACCATGCCCGGCATTGCCGGCATCGTGCTGACGCTCGGCATGTCGATCGACGCCAACGTGCTGATCTGCGAACGCATCCGCGAAGAACTGCACCACGGCTCCACGCCGCTGGCGTCGATTCGCGCCGGCTACGAGAAAGCCTGGTCGGTGATTCTGGACGCCAACGTCACCCACCTGTTGGCCGCACTGGGTCTGGTGACGGTCGGCTCGGGCGCGATCAAGGGCTTCGGCATCACGCTCGGCATCGGCATCCTGACATCATTGTTCACCTCGGTGACCATGACCCACGCGATCACCGCGTTGATCCACGGCCGCCACAAGAAATTCAAGACACTTTGGGTGTGACCGGCTTGCCCGTCACGCATCCCACTGCCAGCCGGATTTAGCGGACTTCCATGGAACTTTTCCACCACGACCTCAACATCGACTTCCTTGGCATGCGCAAGGTCAGCATCGTCATTTCGGCGATCCTGATCCTGGTGTCCGTCTGGGCGGTTGCGGTGAGGGGCCTCAACTACGGCCTCGATTTCACCGGCGGCATTTTGATCCAGGTGAACTACCAGCAGCCGATCGACGTGGGCGACGTGCGCGGCGCGCTGGAGAAGGCCGGCTTCCAGCACGCGGTGGTGCAGAGCATGGGCGGCACGCGCGAAATCTCCATCCGCCTGCAGCCGCCCAAGGCCGATGCCAAGGAAAGCCCCGACAAGGTGGCCGCGGCGGTTTCCAAGCAGGTGATGGCCGCGCTTGCAGCTGGGCAGCCGGGTGTGAAACTGGCGCAGCCGCCCGATTTCGTCGGTCCCGAGGTCGGGCAGGAACTGAAGACCAGCGGTGTCTACGCGGTGATCGTGGTCATCATCGGCATCATGCTGTACTTGGGTATGCGCTTCGAGAAGCGTTTCGCAGTCGCGGCGGTGGCCAGTGAAATCCACGATACCGTGATCACCGTCGGCATCATCGCGCTGGTGCAGCGCGAGTTCGACATGACCGTGCTGGCGTCGATCCTTGCGGTGGTCGGCTACTCCATCAACGACAAGGTGGTGGTGTTCGACCGCGTGCGCGAACTGTTCCGCCTGACCCGCAAGGTCGACACGCCGCAGATCCTCAACCGCGCCATCAACAACACCCTGTCGCGTACCATCATCACCTCGGTGTTCACCGCGATCACCATGGCGTCGCTGTGGCTGTTCGGCGGACCGGCGGTGCATGGCTTCGCGATCACCATGCTGATCGGCATCCTGGTCGGCACGCTCTCGTCCATCTTCTTCGCCAGCCCGATGCTGTTGT